>NZ_JACJER010000003.1:0-94286 GCF_014164185.1 Shewanella sp. SG44-6
GCCCCCGTCGATCCACGCTCCCTAATGCAAGGCGACTATATGGAGCTAAATTATGATATTGCGACTGCGATCAGCTGGTCAGTCGAGCAAGATTCCGATAACCATGATGGCTTTATGATTGTCACTCTCGACCACAATCGCATTGCCCAATTTGACAGCATTTATCGTGGCGCGGTATTAACACCCGCCCAGCGACTGGTTCAGTACCGCATTCGTGACGGCAGAGTAAAACTTGCCGGTAACGCATTTTTCTTTGAAGAAGGCCGAGCAGAGGAATTTGCACAAGCAAAATATAGCGAATGTAGAGTCAATCAAGCAGGACAATTGCTCGTCAGTAATCTGCTCGATAAGGATTTTAAGCGGATTTAAGCGATGGCGAGTAATGCCACAAGACAAGGTTAAGCATCCTGTGTTTCAGACTCAAGGCTAACTTTCGTGGTATCGGAAGGATTAGCATTTTCACTCTTTACAACAATGTGGACCCAAGCAACCGACAAACAAAGTCAAAACCTGGATTCCGGCTCAAATGCATTACCGGAATGACAAAGATGTAAGTATTAGCAGAATGCGTAATGCTAAACGTGACCCAAATGACGTAATACTTATTGCTGCTTAATGCTTTGCATAAGGATTAAAAAATAAATAGCCGCATAACCAAACAATAAAAAAGGAGCCTAAAAGGCTCCTTAATTTTTATATTAATCATCGATGTATATCAACAATTACATATCAATCATTTCTAACTAGCGCTTAGAAACGACCAACAACACCCACACCAACAAACAAACCGTCTACGTCAGAATCAAGTACTTTTCCTAGCTCAAATGTAGCTGAAAAAGCATCTGACATACGTAACCAATAAGCTGTTTTGGCGGTAAAGTTATCGTCTGAACCGTTATCGTCATAACCTAAACCAACAGACCATGATTTAGTTACATACCAATCAGCATTAACGTTGAAAATATCGTCAGCATCGGTATGAGTCCACTTAGCACCTAAATCAACACCAGTAGTGTTTTTTAGATCGATAAAGCTGCGAACTTCAAGACCGTAGATTGAATCAATATCACTACCATCAACATAGAATGCAGCAACTTTTGAGCTGTCGTTGAAGTAGTAACCAAGATCAAGTTGATAAGTGTCAGTATCAAAACTACCAACATCATAACGTTCGATTTTAGCGCCAACAAACCACTTTGAATCGAAAACATAAGTGCCATCAACAGAGAAAATATCAAGGTCGATATCATCTTGCATTTTATAGCTAGCACCAACATTGGTAGATTGTGCTAAAAAGCCATTTAATGCATATGGACCTTTTTCTTGTGATACAGAGTCAAGATAGAAACGGTAGTTAAGGTCCCATAGACCATCACCGAATTCTTCAGTATTAGCAGAATATCCTAAACCCGCTTCGTGGTGAAATGGTGCATCTTGTGCAGCCATAGCTGGTAAAGCCACAAAACCTAATACTAGTGCTAATGCAGTAACGTTTTTCATCAATCATTCCTTTATTTGATTATTTTACGCTAGGAGGTTCAAGCAGATATAAAGCATGGATAAATCATCAAAAGTGGGGGTTATCCATTAACTCAAATGTAGCCTAACCTTACCGTCGGGCTAACCTGCTTTCCTAGCGGCGCATACTCTAAAGTAATGAAGGGCTAAAATAAACAAACAAAATGAAGTTATTGATATTTTTCAACAAAATACATCACACATAATGTATTACGCGCTGCCAACACCTACTTTAGCAATAGAGAAAAACGTAACAAAATCGTCAACTGAACGTTAATTTAAAACACACAGTAAATAATATCATCAATAACCACGAGGATAATCAAACAAAACTTGGACACAACCGCGATTTTAGCTCTGCAACCAAGCGCTGTAATTACGGAGCAAATTGAACCGCTGTGTCTAAATAGAAATAGACAGCTGCAACTTACCATTGCTGCACCACGGTGAGGATATTATTTCTACAGATTCTAAGGATTTAACATTACGATCTATTGCATGGTTCACATCACGTTCAAGGGCGACAACGGCCTGCTTGTTAAGCATTTGATTTATGTCGATAATCGCTATAGGTTATTGTCATTACATCAATTTTATCTACCAGGAAACGTCAATGTCGACTGTGTTTAAGTTCATCAAAGCTGTCTTATTAAGCATTTTTATTATTGTCATCATCCTTGTCGCGTTTAATTGGCAAAGCGTTACTCGCTTATACAGCGTGGTCAGCTTATTTGATGAGGCACTCGTGGTAGATAATTTTTCCAATATGAAGAATGTCTTTTTTAACAAAAAAATCGTCAAACAAGGCGATCCCTATGTGTTCGACGTCGACTTAGCCGCCTTACCTGAATCATTTCGTTATAGAGGTCACGTCACTAATACTGAGGATTTTCTCACTCGTAGGGCAACAACAGCATTACTGGTGCTTAAAGACGACAACATAACCTTTGAGCAGTATTTTCTCGGCACGAAAAGTGATGACAAACGCATCTCGTGGTCAATGGCCAAATCATTTGTATCGATATTGTTCGGTATGCAGGTTGATGCTGGCAAGATTGATATCGAAAAAACCGTCGGCTTTTATCTGCCCGAGCTTGCCACATCTGGTTATGGTAATGTCAAAGTGAAACACGTACTGCAAATGTCATCTGGAGTTAAGTGGAACGAAGACTACCTAGACTTCTACTCTGACATTAATAAAATGGGCCGGGTATTGGCGATTGGCGGCTCGTTAGATCAAATGACCAGCGAACTGGTTAATGAGTCAGCTCCAGGCCAAGCATTTCATTATGTCAGCATGGACACCCACGTTATTGGCATGATACTCAGGCGAGTGAGCGGTAAATCATTAGTCGAGCTTTTACAGCAAAATATTTGGAACACCATTGGCATGGAAAGCGATGCCTATTGGCTTACCGACTCCCAGGGCACTGCCTTTGCCTTAGGCGGCTTAAATGTTACTACCCGTGACTACGCCCGCTTTGGCCGCTTATTACTGAACAATGGTGCATTTAATGGTAAGCAAATCGTGTCAGCAGCCTGGATTAAAGCCGCCACCACACCACAAGCTGATTACCTACAACCTCAAGTCGGCAAATTAGGTTACGGCTATCAAATCTGGCTACCGCCAGAAGCCGAACAAGGTGAATTTTTCTGTGTCGGCGTATACGGGCAATATATTTATGTAAACCAAAAACACAATGTAGTGATAGTTAAAAACAGCGCCGATTTGGGCTTTCTTGATGAGTTGAATTCAAAACAAGAAACCATCGCATTTTTCCGTGAAATTGTAGCGTCATTGCAATAAACATGGTCACTGACTTACCCACGGTTCATTTAAGTGGTTAAGGCTAAAGCTGCATTTTTCAACCAACAAAAAAGCGACCATTCGGTCGCTTTTGTTTTACAGTGATTTAAATTTAAGGATGAAATTATGCTAGGAATGCTTAATAAGTCAGCCATAGAGCTATATTTCACCTATACATGAATACAATCACTGGTAAAACCTAAACGACAAAAAGTGAGGCAGGTTCTGCCCACCCCACTTTTGTAACCACAATTAAATGGTCTTAACTTTGACATGAATTTCCATCTCAACATAACCGTCAACTCTGGCGTCATTCAAATAATGTTCTAACATCGGAAAATTATCAGGTTCAAATCCGCTATTTGGCAACCAATCAGAGTACAGACCCAGTTGAGCCTTGATCGTGTCTTCAGGCATGCCCTTAAAATAAAGTACCGCATACTTACCTTTGGGGATTTCTGATGTGGTAAACGGAGGAT
This sequence comes from Shewanella sp. SG44-6, assembly GCF_014164185.1. Classification (NCBI taxonomy): domain Bacteria; kingdom Pseudomonadati; phylum Pseudomonadota; class Gammaproteobacteria; order Alteromonadales; family Shewanellaceae; genus Shewanella; species Shewanella sp. SG44-6. Next base: position 3,805 of record NZ_JACJER010000003.1, read on the forward strand.
TAACTTTTATGTTACTACCAATGACTATCGCAGCATCATAACGGCATTTATCCGCTGGCGTTATCGTTGGATTATCATAAGCAAATGCAAAGCGTTGTTGCGCATCTTGCGTTATGCCATTGCTTGCTGCCCAATCAATCAGTTTGTCCCATGCGGTATATATCGACTCAGGTTCATAACCGCGTTTTGAAGCCAAAATACATACACGTCGGCTATCAAAATCTCTCACTTCCACTTTCATATTGGTATCCTCTAAATTAGGGCTCTTCGTCACCTCATTGGTGATACGACTAGGATACAAATCAGCAGGGCAAAACACTTTTCCATACTTGCTGTATATTTTTCCAATCTTGCTATCTTTTATTTTATCTGGGTTTCTTATTTCAGTCGGGCTAAAGCCAAAATAGAGTTTTACCGCTTTAGAAAAATTAGCACTGGATGAAAAACCACAGTCTAACGCCACCTGAGTGATAGGAAGTTGAGTTTTAAAAATCAATATGTTGACCGCCTTCTCAAGCCTGCGGCGCACAATGTAATCATTAACTGTCTCCCCCATAATGGCAGAGAAAATACGATGAAAATGATAAGGCGAAAAATAGCTGACGTTTGCCACTTCTGTTAGTGAGATCTGATTAGTCAGATTAGCCTCAATATATTGAAGCACCCGATCGATCCGTACTTGGTATTCTTTATTCATGGGTTCCTAATCATTAAGCAGGCAAGTCGTGAACTAAAACCGTCAGGTAAGAAACATAACGCAGCGCTATCGTTAATACAAAGCCAGTACTTCGCTTAACGCCCTACCCGTTTTGATGTTTATTGAGGCATTTTACATAAAACTGGAGACTTGAGTTAATGTTAAAAGTTTACTCTGGCCACGTATTCTAGACAAATGGTTAGGCCGTAAACATGTTTTAATTCAGCCATAGTGGCTTTGCATAATGACACTGATAAACCGAGCACCTAACTAGCATCAACGAGGGGATAAAACGCTTAAAAGCCAAATAGCACTGAGCCACAGATGATCACTTTACTGATGGGTCTTTGGGTACCAATGCTGGTAAATACATGGATATTTTCCTATAGTGGCCACATAAACACATTCGATTAGCGAGCTGTAGTGCCGGGCATTTATCCTTTTGTATCCAAACAACCACATAAACGGGCGGCTTTTTTTGTCGCCTCATTATTACTGATCTCAGCGCTGATAATTAGCCCTTTTATTTCAATACCTTTGGTCGATATTGCCCCTTTTTTGCCGGTATATAGCACTTCAGTGGTATTGCTTGAAAGTATTACGGCCTATTTACTGCTGTCGCAGTTTGCCAGTAACCGGCAGGTTTTCTCTGGTTTTGTTGCTTGTGCTTATTTATTCCTTATCCCTATAGTGACGGTGCAGCTTTTAGTGTTTCCAGGTGTTTTTTCGCCTAGTGGTTTACTGCATGCTGGGGAGCAAAGTGCGGTATGGATTTGGGTATTTTGGCATGCATCGTTTCCGATCTTGCTCTTGCTGGCATTAATTGCCCCGAAAAAAATCATTAACCAAAACCCTGCCGATCTCAATATCAAATATTGGCTGATTGCCTTTGTATTTATTTCCCTACTGGTTAGTTTAGGTTTGGCCTTATTCGCCACATGGGGTAGCCATTTATTACCCGTATTAATTGATAAAGACAGCTACAAGCAGCTATTAAATAGCCCTTATGCCTTAATGGTGTGGGGATTAAATGTGCTGGCATTATTCTTTATGGTAAGACGGGCACGCAGTAACAATGTGCTTTATACATGGCTGAGTGTGGCGTTGCTGGCCAGCCTGATTGATGTCACGTTAACCCTATTGGCTGGCGCCCGCTTCAGTTTAGGTTGGTATGCTGCAAGAGTGAGCAGCTCGGTTTCTTCTATGGCGTTACTGTTCGCCTTGTTATGGGAGGTCAACCGTCTGTATGTCGCAGCCCACAGGGCCAATGAATCCTTATATCAGCAAAGTGTCAAAGATACATTAACAGGCCTATTTAATCGCCGTTATCTAGAAACACAACTGGCAATAGACATAGACCACGCCAAAAGATACCAAGAGCCACTGTGTTTGTTGGTTGTCGATGTTGATCACTTTAAAGCGTTTAACGATAAGCACGGTCATTTGAGTGGCGATCGCTGCTTAGTGGCCGTCGCCAAACAATTGCAACTAAGCTTAAATCGCCCCGCAGATTTTGTTGCCCGTTATGGTGGCGAAGAGTTTGTGGTGGTGTTGCCCCACACTGAGGCAGAAGGCGGCATGCTGATAGCTGAAAAGTTACGCCAGAAAGTCAGTGAGTTAAGAGTTGAAGATAAGGGCCAATTACTTAGCGTCACCATCAGCATAGGTTATGCAATATTACATCATAATGAAGACACCGCCCAAGGCTTGCTGATAGCTGCCGATACCGCCCTATATCAAGCCAAAGCCGCAGGACGCAATTGCGTTGTCGCTGCGATTCAATAACCCTTGTAGGGAATTAACTCATCAACATAATACCGTTTCGCACAAGTCATTATTGTGTAATGACTTGTGCAATCTAAACATCTCAAAAACACTTAAAAGTGATTGATAAAGACTGTGAGCGGATTTAAAGCTATTGCTAATGTGATGGCTTTAAGTGAGGGGAAAATGTTCTCCCCCACTCATAGCAAACCTAAGCCACTATTCCTGAGCGATCAAGCTTAAAACCCAGTGTTGTAATCCCTGTGTATCCGTCATTGAACCATTAAACTGATACTGTGGAACAAAACTTTGGTTATGGCCTCTTTTTCGATCTCGATATACTTTTTGCGCCAGTGAAAAAGCGCCAAGTTTGCTAGGTAAATTAATCCCGCGAACATCCATATACACAGTATCGGCAGAGGTTTCTTGGCCAGCATGAATAAGCTGCGGTATTGATAAACTCAAATCGGCGAAATCTAAACACGCACTGCCGCAAGATTTATCGGTAAGTAAAATCGTACGACCTTGATATAGACTTTTCTCAGCCTGATGGCGATTAACAGCAGCAGCCTGCAAAGCTTGGCTATTGTTAGGTAACGCTTCTTTCACCAATGATTGTTGATTATCTATCGCTTGCTGCATATCTAAAGTGGTTTGTAAAAACGAAGTAGTGATATCGCTGTCAGCGCCAAACTGACGAATTAACATAGGTTTCAAGCTGACAAGATAAGCATGATTATCTTCACTTGCACGCCACATAGCGTAACTATTATCTGGGTTATTTTGCATTACTTGCGCGATATAAGCTTTACCATAAAGGCTACTCATTAAATCTTGGCCCCACTGCGAACTGCCGCCACCATTGCCACGCACATCAAACACCACGAGTTCTGCATCACGCAAACCAGCAAGCGCAAGTACCATCGCTTGCAATTTGGTTTCATCAGCACCCGATGGATAAAAACTGGGCAACCGGACCCAATAATGCTTAGGTGTAAATTCATCAATACTAAATTCTTTGGGTAACGCCACAGGAGTGAGTGTTTGGTATAAATCATTGCGATCAATTTTTTGCCAATGCAATGAAAAGGCAGTTTGCTCACCCTTTGACTCAAACACACAACTATTTGGTCTAGTGAATTCACCAATTTTATCATCGATAAGTAACTTTTTAGCATAAGACACTTTGCGCGCATTCAATTGATTGTTGTTGAATCGATATTTAAGAATATGCTCATTCATCATGGTATCGACGGCAATATTGTCACAAGAAATAAGCTTGGCACCAACCGCAGGAAGCCGCCCGCCCCAATCTTCGGCAGTGTAATAGACTTTATAATCCTGAAATTGTTTTTCAATACCTATGCCAGCCCAAGACTGCATATCAGGGTGTTGATTAAACGCAATGCCAAAATGACCATCAGCAAAACCAGCCACAAAATAGCTCAAACTATTGGTTACATCCTGTAACGATGTCGCTTTTTTTGCCCGTGCTAACCCCTCACGATAACCTTGTTCTAACCACTGTGAAAAATATAGATTTTGATCATCTATGGCACCGGGATGATTAGCCTTAACCGTTTGGTAGATATAGGTTAAGTCCGTTTGAGCAATCTGAGCCCATGGATTGGCTTCAGCCAACACAGGTTTAATGGGTTCTGCTTGAGCATAAACCGCAGAACTAAACACGCTGATGAGTAGAGTTAAAATAACTAAGCTTTTACCGTGCATCTAAATATAAATCCATTTGTTATCTAAAAGTTAAGGCAAAGTCTACCGTATTAGCACTGATTACACAGCATTTTTTGATATTTCAGCAGTAAGCACCAAAGCGTAACGATACATTATTGATGCTTTCGAATCATAAAATAAAGCAAACAGTGGCAGCACTTAATCTCAGCCATAACCACAAAAAGCCCGCATATGTTAGCTAGCATCAACTCGTGCAAACGCGTCATCTCCAGTGACAATTAGAGCTAAAGCACAAAAAATCACATTTCGGCTACTTTTTATTACATTTTTGTAAAACTGGAGTATATTAATCAAGCCATATAATGGATTTATATTAGCAACCAATTGTATAACCACACTAAATTTCAAGGATGACAATGGCAAACCTGTTCACTAATGTACTCGCCACCATCATCTTGCTTTCGGGTATGTTTTTGATGGTGTTGATTATGCACCTAATGCTTAAATACCGTGACCACACGGTAAAACTGCCTGTCGATCGCGAACAACTCCAGCGAATCCCCGCATATGGCTTACAGCAACAAATTCAAGACTTACAGTTTGATCTCGTCGCCGGCCTAACGATGGCAGTTATTGTTGTAACGTTCCCGTTTGCCTACGAAAGTATCGTTAAGCATATTAGCGACAGCTCATTCCCAATCGCTTTCGCACCGATTGTCATCCTTGGTCTAGGATATTGCGGCCACAAAACGCGGAAAAACTTTTCCAAACTCACAAAATTACGTTTAGGCCACACCGCAGAAATCGCAACTGCCAATGAGCTCATCGGCTTACAAGCTTTGGGCTATCAAGTGTTTCACGACATCCAAGCCGACGGCTTTAACATCGATCACTTAGCCATAGGTAAAAATGGCGTATTCGCCATCGAAACCAAAGGCCGCCACAAGCGCAAACGCGACAGTAAAACGACTAGCGCGACCCAAGGTAAAGACTACCAACTATTTTATAAAGACGGCCGCTTATGCTTCCCTTCTTGGACGGAAACCAAACCAATCGAACAAGCCGAACGCCAAGCAAAGTGGGTCAGCCAATGGCTCACCAAAGCCACAGGCCAACCAGTGTTCGCCAGTCCAGTACTGGTCTTCCCCGGCTGGTACGTCAGCAGCCAAACACGGCCACCATTCCCCATTTTAAATCACAAACAGCTGGTCAAAACCTTGCCCTCGATGAGGACTCAAACACTCAGCCAACAACAAGTCGACGCGATTGTGTATCAAGTCGCGCAGCGGTGTTTGAGTAAAAGCGAGGTGGGGAAATGATGGTTAAGTGAACCAAATAAAAACGGGGCGTTGAGTCAATCTTAAAAAAGTTTACCCTGACTTATTTAAAGCATTTCAAGCGAATAAATATCAATAACCATGGGTAGCCATGTTATACATTTAAACTATCTAAAATAGAATAAAGTCCTCAATGAAAAAGATAACGTTTAGAGAAAGACAAAGAATAATTAGTCATAATATACAAATGAGAAACCTTCCTACTAGCAAAAGGGTTATTATTAAACACAAAATAAATCCAGTACTTGCTATAAAAAAATGGGTCAATGACAATCAGGAATTTATTTCTGTTTTGGATTCTAAAAAATATACTTATTCAATTACCTTTCCAAAAAGGCTTAACTTTTCAGATAACTATCAAAAATCAGTACGATCAATTAACTCAATAAGAAAACTTATCGGTTTAAACGGAGTTAGGCATAGATTAAAAAATATTAACCTTAATAATATTGAAAATATTTCCACTTCAGCTAGCTTGGTGTTGACTGCAGAAATAGATAAATGGAATGACAAGGTTGGAAGAAGGTTAGTTCCACAAACTGAGGAATGGAATGACTCAGTAAAAGCTCAACTTTCAGATTTAGGTTTCTTTGAGCTATTCAACTTCGAAAAGTGTAATTTTGAAGCAAAACCGACTAAATTGAATATTGTAAAATTCATAAAAGGTGCTCCTGGTGACGAAAAAAAAGCTAAATACTTAAGAGAGAAAATAGAAGAGATTGTTGGTAATAGGGTAAAACGTCCACCGTTATTTCAAGCATTATCAGAAGCGATTACAAACGTAACTCATCATGCTTATCCTCAAGAAACGAAGATAAATAAACACTGGTATATGACAGCATCATTTTGTGATGACACTAGGGAGTTAAAAGTAGCTTTTTATGATCAAGGTATTGGTATACCGTCAAGTTTACCACGCTCTAAACTTTGGGAAAGAGCAAAAGCTTACATGAGCTCAATTAGTGTATATAATGACCACCCTTCACTTATAGAGGCTGCGGTTGAAATGGGTCGAAGCCAAACAGACCAAGAAAACCGAGGGAAGGGCTTACAAGACTTACTTGAGTTCATCAAACAGTATGGAAATGGCTATATGTCAATTTTAAGCCAAAAAGGGCTATATAAATTCAGCTGCATAGATAGAAATCACCATACAAAAAAAGAAGCCTTAAAATATCCAATACTAGGCACATTGATTGTGTGGAGTGTTAAAATCCCAGAAAAAGGAGGCCGTTCATGAATTATAATATTGGTTTACAGTTTTCTGACACACCAGCAGGAAGGTACTTTGATGATGGTGACTATACCGGTGAGCATTTCAGAGAAAATGTACTTAAGGACTTAGTCAATAACCTTCAAGAAAATGAAAAACTCATAATCACAATTGATGATGTTGAAGGTTTTGGATCATCATTTTTAGATGAAGCATTTGGTGGGATGGTAGGTAAAGGATATATTGAACCTGATGAGTTTTTAGATTTACTAGTCATTGACTATGAGGATAGTGAAGATGTTAGCTCTTTTGCTTTTTTCGCAAAAAAAATAAAAGAATATATATCTAAGGCTAATTCAAAAACATGGAAATAGTCGATAGAGTAATTGCAGGTAGCATCGCTGCAATATTAGGTGCCTTTTCGGCATACTTATTTAATAGATTAAACTGGAAAGAAACCTCAAAAAAAAATTCAATATTATCAATAGAAAGTGAATTAATAGAATCACTAAACTCGTTAGCGGATTCTGCATTAGAGTATTGGTCATATAATCAGGCAGATCTTAAAAACTCAAAGTTATTAGAAGCCAAAATAAAAATGAGATTCTCCAGTTTAAACCCATTATTTCAACAACTTACATTCATTCACGGTTCATTTACATGTGGTGAATCTTTAAAGATAACAAACGAAATAGAACAGCTTTTCGAACATGTTACAGATGGTAATTTTGAATCAAAAAAACGAAATGCATCACCTAAAAAGTGTTTAAAAATCTCAAATTCATGCAACAAAATAAAAATTAATATACGAAAAGTAATACATAGTTAAAATATTTTAATAAATGGGTTAGAGCCTGAGGGGCCCCCACCGAAGAATGAATAAAAATAATGAGATAGATTAACAACTGAGGAACATTCATGGCATTTGGTGATCAAATTTATCGCCAAACGAAAATTATCACGAGTAAATGCCATGAATGCAAAACAAGTTTTATCAAAATGCCTCTCACTTGTCCCCCCCCGTTAACGCAAAAAATGCACAAAACTCGTCGCTTTAGTTTGTTTGCTGCCATTGAAAGCGCAATGTACGGTGGCTCGCTTTCTATCACAGGACTTGGCCGGAATATAACGAATAAAGCAAAGGAAAAACATAAGATTAAATAAATGGGGTCAGAGTCTGAGGGAGCCCCATTTTTCTATGCTTCACTAATACGATAATGGCGTTACTGTGATGATAAGGTAATGAAGTTTAAAGGTTACGTAATTAAAATGGCTACGTCTTAGGCATCCACAGTTCTTTTGATTGATTCAAAGCTGACAACAAAGAGTAGTATTTCACTTTATAAGGCCATTGGTTTGATGGATGCCAAAAATCTACAAAAAAATAACCTTTTGCATAATACAGCCATTCTGCACTAGGATTAGATTTAACTAGTTTGGATTCGATCAAAGGATATGTTGCACCGCAGATGATTAAATCAGGATTAATACTTTGAATTTGCTCCATAAGTAAATCCCAATCGCTGTCTACGTAAGTTGATAAGTCGTCACTGGATGAAGAGCTGTTACCACTACTCTTTTTAATATTTATTATCGCGCAGCTATGGAATGCCTCTTCCATCTTAGGATTCGATTTGTAATCCTTATCGAACGAATTTACCTCACCCGTTTCAACAAGCTTATTGATCCCATCAACCCACTGCGCCATAGACCACCACATGGTCTTACCTAGTTCATTTAGCTTTTTCCCAGCTAAATAATCATTTAGAGCCCACTCTTCAATTACATTCGAAGAACTTTCATAAGCCTCTTTCATCAGAAACAGTACTTTCACAGGAGCCTTATCCCAAAGACTTCTATTAATTATTCCATCAGTAATGAAAAACTTATCTCTGTGTATCTCACGTTCTTTCCATGATACAAAATCCATTTTTATTTCCTTTATTATTACTTAAATCATGATAATTGTTTGTTCATGCCTGGTTAGGAATTGATAATATTTTTATTTTATCAATCATTGAATAAATAAATATTGATATTACAACTAGAGCCCGAGTAAATATTCTCTCGAACAAAAAAGCGACCTTTCGGTCGCTTTTTAATGCTTTAGATTCCCGCTCAAAAACCTTGCGGGAATGACGATTAGTGCATTACCACCATAATTGCGTCGCTGGCGATGATAAGACAATGAAGTTTGAGGTTTTCGCCGCGGAGTTGACTGGTGTCAATGAGCAGCGAAAACCTTAAACTGAAGCAGTATTATCAAGACTAAGCAGCAATTATTCGTAGTCAGATAATGGGACGCAACTACACATCAAATTGCGGTCGCCATACACATCATCAATACGGTTCACCGTTGGCCAAAACTTATTCGCCTTAACCGCAGCGCTTGGGAACACGGCCACTTCACGGCTATACGGACGTGAATCAAACTCGGTGTCCATAATGTCAGCCAGCGTATGCGGTGCATTGTGCAGTGGGTTATTGTCCACTGGCCACTCGCCTGCTTCTACCTTGGTAATTTCACCGCGAATAGAAATCATCGCTTCGATGAAACGATCCAGCTCAACCTTAGACTCAGATTCAGTAGGTTCAATCATCAAGGTTCCCGCTACTGGGAAGCTCATGGTAGGTGAATGGAAACCGTAGTCGTTTAGACGCTTAGCGATGTCCATTTCGGTTACGCCAGAAGTTTCTTTTAATGGGCGTAAGTCGATAATACATTCATGGGCAACGCGCTCATTACGGCCAGTAAATAATACTGGGTAATGTGGGGCGAGCTTTTTCATGATGTAGTTAGCGTTTAATAGCGCAGTTTGGGTAGATTGCTTAACCCCTTTAGTGCCTAACAACTTAATGTACATCCAGCTGATTGGCAGGATGCTGGCACTACCATACGGTGCAGCAGATACGGCGCCGTTATGGTCGCTTTCGCGCCCTGGCTTAACCACTACGTGACCGGCTACAAATGGCGCAAGGTGTGCTTTAACACCAATTGGGCCCATACCTGGACCACCGCCGCCGTGCGGGATAGCAAAGGTTTTGTGTAGGTTTAAATGCGATACGTCAGCACCGATAAAGCCTGGTGATGTTAAACCAACCTGTGCGTTCATGTTCGCGCCGTCTAAGTAAACTTGACCGCCATATTGATGGACGATTTCGCATACTTCGCGGATAGATTCTTCATACACACCGTGAGTCGATGGGTAAGTGATCATGATGCACGATAGGTTACCAGCAAGCTCAGATGCTTTAGCACGTAAGTCTTCTAAATCGATGTTGCCTTGCTTGTCACAAGCAGTCACCACCACTTGCATACCAGCCAGTTGCGCTGATGCAGGGTTAGTACCGTGAGCAGATTGCGGGATTAAGCAGATGTTACGATGCGCGTCGCCGCGAGATTCGTGGTATTTCTTAATCGCTAACAGACCAGCATATTCGCCTTGCGCACCTGAGTTTGGTTGAATACACACAGCGTCATAACCGGTGATTTTCACTAAAAACTCAGACAACTCGTTAATTAACTGGGTATAACCTTGTGCTTGGTCTAGTGGGCAGAATGGGTGCATGTTAGCAAATTCTGGCCAGCTTACCGGTAGCATTTCCACTGCCGCATTGAGCTTCATGGTGCATGAGCCTAACGAGATCATGGAGTGGTTTAGGGCTAAATCTTTGTTTTCGAGACGCTTGATATAACGCATCATCTCGGTTTCGCTTTGGTAGCGATTAAACGTTGGGTGAGTTAATACGGCGTCTTGACGTACTAAGGCTTCAGGGATTGACTGACTGCCGTTAGCAATGATGTCTGCATCGAGTGCTGCTACGTCTAAACCATGGCCTGCGCCTAAGATTACGTCAAACAAGACTGCGATGTCGGCACGGATAGTGATTTCGTCTACGCTGATACCAAATACGCCATCAGCATCGATACGCAAGTTAACTTGTGCCGCTAACGCACGGGCATTAATGGCAGCAAGGTCGGCACCTTTAACACTGATGGTGTCAAACCAAGTAGTGTTAACCAGTGATACGCCTTTAGCGGTTAAGCCTGCTGCTAAAATGTCGGCAAAACGGTTAATGCGTGACGCTATGGTTTTTAAGCCTTGTGGGCCGTGGAATACTGCGTAAAACGACGCCATATTGGCGAGTAAAATTTGCGCAGTACAAATGTTTGAGTTGGCTTTTTCGCGGCGAATATGTTGCTCGCGCGTTTGCATGGCCATACGTAATGCGCTGTTACCACGGCTGTCTTTTGACACACCAATAATACGACCAGGCATTGAACGTTTGTGCTCGTCACGGGCAACGAAGAAAGCTGCGTGTGGTCCGCCGTATCCCATTGGTACGCCAAAACGTTGCGCGCTACCAAATACCACGTCTGCACCCATGGCGCCTGGAGATTTAAGTAACATCAATGACATGATGTCGGCAGCCACAGTCACGATGACTTTGTTGTCACGTAGCTTAGCAAATAGCTCAGTGTAATCGGTAATTTGACCAATACGGTTGGTGTACTGGAACAAGGCACCAAATAATTCGTAATTGACAGACTCGTTTGCTGGACCAACAACCACTTCAAAACCAAAACATTCAGCGCGAGTTTTAACTACGTCTAATGTTTGTGGAAATACATCATCGGCCACAAAGAAGATGTTTGCTTTTTTAGCTTTAGACACCCGTTTGGCTAATGCCATGGCTTCTGCTGCTGCAGTGGCTTCGTCCAGTAATGAGGCTGACGCAAGGTCAAGACCGGTAAGGTCCATTGACACTTGTTGGAAGTTTAAAATCGCTTCTAAACGGCCTTGGGCGATTTCTGGCTGGTATGGCGTGTAAGCCGTGTACCAACCTGGGTTTTCAAATACATTACGCAAAATGACATTAGGGACTTGCACGCCGTAGTAACCCATACCGATATAGCTTTTAAATACGGTGTTTTTGTCAGCTATGTTACGGATATAGGCGATACCTTCGGCTTCGCCACATGAGTCACCTATGGTGAGATCTTGGGGTAAACGAATTTTGCCAGGAACGGTTTGGGCGGTGAGATCTTCTAGTGACTCTGCTCCAATAAAGTTCAACATTTCTTGTTGTTGTGCTTCACTTGGGCCGATGTGGCGAGTCAGGAAAAGTTCGTGCTGTTCTAGTTGTGTCAGGGTTTGCTTGGTCATGTTAAACCTTGTTCCAAATCGACCAGTTTTGGCTGTAGGGCACAGAACTGGATTAGGGTGAAAATGGGTAATACGTGAATAACCTGTTTAGGGTTTATTATGTTGCGCGCTCGTCATTGTTTTTAGCTGCACATAACAAAGAAGCTCCCTAGGGAGCTTCCTGTGTCATTGGCGATTATTCTTCGTCAATCACTTCTTGATAGCCTTCGGCATCAAGCAGTCCATCAACTTCTGATTCGTCAGAAGGCATAACGCGGAAGAACCAGCCTTCACCAAAAGCATCGCTGTTAACAAGCTCTGGTGAATCTTCTAGAGCTTCGTTTACCGCAATCACCTCACCAGAAACCGGTGCGTAAATGTCTGATGCTGCCTTAACTGATTCTGCTACGGCGCAATCTTCACCGGCAGTGACAGTGTCGCCGACTTCTGGCAATTCGACAAATACCATGTCGCCTAGTAACTCTTGAGCATGCTCTGTAATACCCACTGTGTAACTTCCGTCTGTTTCTTTACGGATCCACTCATGTGAAGATGCATATTTCAAGTCTGCTGGAATAGTGCTCATTATTGTTGTTCCTTAATCAGATGTTCTAATACTTAATCAATAAATTCTTTTTGGGTAAACCGCAACTCATTTTATTGAATCTTTAGAAAGCTTGTTTACCGTTACGTACAAAACTTGGGGCGATGACTTTTACGTTAACACGCTTTTTACGCATTTCAACTTCAGCTATCGCACCAATACCATTAGGTACACGGGCCATGGCAATAGAATAGCCTAATGTTGGCGAAAACGACCCGCTGGTGATCACACCTTGATGTTCAACACCCTCAGCGTCGGTAAAAAACACAGCCATATCATGGCGTAATACGCCCTTTTCTTCCATGACTAAACCGACTAATTTGTCAGTGCCAGCCGCTTTAATTGCAGTAAGTGCGTCACGGCCAATAAAGTCACGATCGCTTGGCTCCCACGCTACGGTCCAGCCCATGTTAGCGGCTAATGGATTAATTGACTCGTCCATGTCTTGACCGTATAGGTTCATGCCCGCTTCTAAGCGTAAGGTATCACGCGCACCTAGACCACATGGCTTAACGCCTGTATCTAACAGTGCTTGCCATAAGGCTTCAGCTTCGGCTTCTGGCACTATGATTTCGTAGCCCGCTTCACCAGTGTAACCTGTGGTGGCAATAAATAAGCTGCCAGATTGCACACCAAAGAATGGCTTCATGCCTTCAACGGCAGCATTTTGCTCAGCAGAAAATACGCTAGCCGCTTTGGCTTTAGCATTAGGGCCTTGCACGGCAATCATCGCAAGCTCTGGACGTTCAGTCACCACCACATCAAATGCTGCAGCTTGCTTGTTGATCCAAGCCATGTCTTTGTCGCGGGTTGCGGAGTTAACCACGACACGGTAATGAGTGTCGGTTAAGTAGTAGGTGATAAGGTCGTCGATGATGCCAGCGGTTTCGTCTAGCATTCCGCCGTAAAGGGCTTTACCTGGTACGGTAAGCTTGGCGACATCGTTAGCAAGTAACTTACGTAAAAAGGCACAAGCATCGCTGCCGGTAACGTCAACTACCGTCATGTGAGACACGTCGAACATGCCTGCATCTTGACGAACTGCGTGGTGTTCTTCGATTTGAGAGCCGTAATTAATCGGCATGTCCCAACCGTGGAAATCAACCATTTTGGCTTTAGATTCTAAATGCTTGTTAAAAAGTACGGTTTTGCTAGCCATTATTATCCCTTTTTTTGAGGCCTTTCTTATATAGGTTTTTGATAAAATGCGACCAAAATTATACTCCGCAGACCTACTTTGTATACAAAAAATTTTTCTAATCCGAGTCCTGTCGCATTAGTTTAGCTAATCTATTGTTGTAATTTATTTACATAATTTTTTACAATAAAAACGCCGACTTAGCTGTATAGACTGATATTAAACAAGTTTCTATATTCGCTACGATGAAATTGGCTCACGACAAAGTTTAGGTAATGTCATTTTGTTACCCATAGCCTGTTTGATGAACACTGTTTTCAGCCCAGCGACATTATCAACTAGGGTTAGGCCTATGTCGCGCATGGCTTTCTTAAGCGGATTGCTGCCGGCGAACAATCTTTTGAAGCCTTCCATGGTGGCAATCATCTCCATGGCTTCAGCTTTACGCCAACGTTCAAGGGCGCGCAAATGACTGTATTCGCCTAAATCTTTGCCTTGTTCGTGCAATTGGCTAAAGGTGTCGATAATACTGGCGGCGTCTAAAAAGCCAAGGTTAACCCCTTGGCCAGCAAGCGGATGAATAGTATGGGCAGCATCACCAGCCAGCACTAATCGATGGCGGGCAAAATGGCGCGCATAACGCATACGTAATGGGAATGATTGCCGCTCGCTAATCACCTGGCACAGGCCTAAACGGCCATCGAGCGCGGCGGTTAACGTTTTGCCAAATTCGATATCATCTAATGCTAATAATTGCTCGGCTTGATCGGGCGATACCGACCAGACGATGGAACATAAATTATCGTCATACAAGGGCAACATAGCTAGCGGACCACCGGGTAAAAAGGCTTGTCTGGCGGTCGCATCGTGGGCTAACTCAGTGCGCACAGTAGCCACTATGGCATGGTGGCCGTAGTCCCAGAATGTCAGCGGAATATTGCATTGTTCACGCACCCAAGAATTGGCTCCGTCGGCGGCCACCACCACTGCGGCGCTGATGTTGTCGCCACCGGCTAAGGTTAGCCAGGCTTCACGTTCACCAAAGGCAATGCGTTCAAGGCGTTGACCTTGTAAATGAGTTAGATTGCTGATTTCGCTGGCGCGCTTAGCCAGTGCATAGCTAATGGCATCATTTTCGATAATTGAGCCTAAATAGGCTTCGCTAATACTGTGAGCGTCAAATTCAATTTTGCCTAGACCGTCTTTGTCCCAAACCGACATTTTTTGGTAAGGGCTAACACGGCTGTCATCAAGGTATTGCCACGCTCCGAGATTTTCGAGCAATTGTTGGCTGGCTTTGTTAACGGCACTAACACGCAATTTGGGCTCGCCACTCACGGCTTGGGTTTCGCCAGCATCAATGACCACCACATTAAGGTCGGCATTCGCTAACCCAATTGCCGTTGCCAGCCCGACCATACCACCGCCAACAATAGCAACATCATATGTTTGAGTAGAAAACATGCTCAATCCTTACCTTAAAATGAGTTAACGCCAGCCCATTGCGGTTTGTGCGATGGGACGTTTTAACGGTGGTAGCCAAGACAATAGGCGTAAACCAAGATTGCGACCCGCTACCATCGGCCAATATTGGTTGGAAAAGCCACGTACTAAAAATTCGATATTACTCAGCGTGCTGTCGCGATCCGCTTGGCGCGCGGCTAAATACTGATGCAAGATAGCATTACTGCCGACATCGACCTCGGTTGAGGGATTGGCTAATTGATACGTACTGAAAGCCTGTTTCAGTACATCCAGTAAGCCCACTACATCACGCAGGCCAAGATTAAAACCTTGTCCGGCAATCGGGTGTAGGGTTTGCGCCGCATTACCAATAAAGATGCAGCGATGGTAAATCGGTCTTGGCATGTACGATAACGTCAGTGGATAACTGCTGCGCTGACCGACATCAACGAAGCGACCAACGCGATGGCCAAAGGCTTGTTGTAATACGGCTAAAAACTCGGCTTTGTCGGCATGTTTTAGTTGCTCTGCTTGAGCGGGCGGTAATGCCCACACTACGGAAAAACGCGACTGAGCAGCGCTGGCTGACACGGCAGTATGCGCCGCAGCGGTCATGGGCACTGAACTCATAGGCAGCAGAGCTAATGGCCCTGTTTGGGTAAAGCGTTCGTAAGCCCAATGCTGGTGCGGCTGGTCAGTACTCACATTGGCGACAATGGCCGTTTGATCGAAATTGATTTGTTCTGTGGGTTGGCCAAGATGTTGACGCACCACGGAATTAGCACCATCGGCAGCAACTAATAACTGGCAATGCAATTGCGTGCCGTTATCTAAAGTTAATAAGTGACCATTGGTTTGAGTCTGTAACTCAGTCACGGTAGCCGGACAAAACACCTCAACAGATGATTTAGCCAATTGCTCAAACAACACTTTGCCCACTTGGGCTAACTCAACCACCTGCCCTAATGCTCCTAAGCCAAGCGGTTTAGCGTTAAGTTCGGTCATACCAAAGTGGCCGCGATCAGAAACATGAATATTTTCGATCGCCGTGCCTAGATGCTGCAACTTGGGCCAAATACCTAAACGAGTCAGTTCGAAAATAGAACCGTGCGCAATGGCAATGGAGCGAGCATCAAAACCTGGGTGATTGTTGCTCGCTAGGTGGGCTTCGATTAAGACGATGCGCAGCGGACGCGACAAGGTGGCAGATAACTTAGCTAGCCCGAGGGCTAAAGTGGCTCCGGCCATGGCGCCACCGACAATGGCAATATCAACATTAAGCTGTGCTGTGATGGTGTGTGCTGTGGTCATACGCTGCGTTGCTGCCTATACCAAAATGTTAGTGGAAAGTTGAAGACTCATCAGTGTCATTCAATGGCATGTCTAAGCCAAACTCTGAGTAGCATAAAATAGCTGACATTCTGACAAACTCTTGTAGTTCAAAGTAAGCAACTTCTGACTCTTCGTCATCACCAACATCAAATTCTACTTGAGCAATATCGGCCAGATCTTTAATCACTTCACGTACATCTGGCGATGCTTTGGCTAGCTGTGGTTGAATAATGGCAATGCCGGTTAAAAAGCTTTGAGTCCACAGGGCTAACGCTTCGACGCGATCGCTTAATGACGCTTCTTCTTCTGGCAACAAGAGGGTAAAACCAAATTCGAAATCCACTAAACGATTAACCGTATCTTGATACAATTCGCTGATCAGCAGTTGTAAATTAGGCTCTAACGGTTGCCCATCGTTCATTAACTCAACTAACGGTGTTAACCAGGCTAAATTTTCTTGCTTAACGCCACCACAAATAAGCCCAACCAGTGCGCCGTGCACTTCTACTGGATGCTGGCCAACTTCTGCGTAATCTAGGGCCTGTTTTAGTTTTTCAATACATAATGAAGGTGGGGTTGCCATGGTTAATTCCTAATAGCGCAATATCTGCATCAATGCTAGCAGAGTTAGGATGATGCTCCAAATGCTAGTGTGTAATGTGGTTAAATTTGTGAGCCATAAAGTGACTATAATAATTGACAATGAGTGTATTTGTTCAGACAACCAGCAAATAGTTAAAAAGGCGCGTTGTTGCCTTGCTCTTTTAAATTCAGCCCTATATAGTTCGCCACATGCTTGAGTTTAACTAAGGATCTGTGGCGACATTATGAGTAACAGTGCTGTTGATATCACCCTATTAGGGCGCACCTACTCTATCGCATGTCCAAAAGGACGCGAAGATGCCTTGCGCACGGTAGCCAGAGAAGTTGAAAACCAACTGACAACCTTAAAATCTCGTACTAACAA
Organism: Shewanella sp. SG44-6; assembly: GCF_014164185.1. Lineage (NCBI taxonomy): Bacteria > Pseudomonadati > Pseudomonadota > Gammaproteobacteria > Alteromonadales > Shewanellaceae > Shewanella > Shewanella sp. SG44-6. The sequence continues at coordinate 21,160 of NZ_JACJER010000003.1, forward strand.
TTTGAGCCGTGAAGAGCTGGCCATTATGGCAGCATTAAACATTGGTAATGAACTGTACGAAGAAAAGCAAAAGAATAAGCAGTACATGGCGCAAATGGATGAGCGTATTTCGTTATTGCAATCAACCTTGGAAACATCGTTGGTTGAACGAAGCCGCTAGGAAGGCTAGACTAAGATTTAAGAATGAAGCAAAGCTTGATTCAACCAGTTTTGCTCCCTGAGATATTCGCCAGTTGGCTAAGTCCCTGTGCCGATAATTACAAACCCAGGGTGAATGCTTTTGTTGACATTGTGCATGCTCGGCTCGTACCGAGAAGCCTTAGGAAATGAACATTTACCCGCCTTGAACCTACGGTTCAAGGGCTACGCCGGCAGCGGTATTTTGGGGAGCATTCTAATTTTATGACCATCACTCGTTTTATGACTAACACAGAAAATCGTCCGGTTACGTCAACATCTTCGGCACGTATTAGCTACTTTGCCACCCCTTCTGAGTTTCAAGAACCGCTGTTCGATAGCACAGACATGAGCCGCGACAACATTCGCCGCCATGTTCGCCAAGAGCGAAATAGCCTTAGTCCTGAAGAACAAAGCCAATTAGCCTTAATTGCTAGCCGCCACATGCTTGCTGAAATTCAAGCTCAGTCGGCTAAGCATGTGGCCCTGTATTTTACCCAAGACGGTGAATTAGCGACTCAAAAGCTGATTGAAGCATTATGGGATCTCGACATTAACCTGTATTTGCCCCGGCTTCATCCGTTCAGTAAAGGCAACCTACTGTTTATTCGTTATGATCGCGATTCTGTGATGCTTGAAAATCAATACGCGATTAAAGAACCACAATTGAATGTGCAGCATGTTATTACTGTCGATAAACTCGATATGATCATCACCCCTTTGGTGGCATTTGATGAACACGGTAACCGTATGGGCATGGGCGGCGGATATTACGACCGCACTTTGGCACAAGTGGTCGATAACAAGCCCTTAGCAGTAGGCTTTGCCCACGATTGTCAGCAAGTGAGCCAAGTTCCTACCGAGTTTTGGGATATACCTTTACCAGTAATTATTACCCCAACGAGACGATTAGCTATTTAAAATAGCTTAATACTATTAAGGTTGTGGCGCTTCGCCCACACCAGACCAAGAAGGGGAAAACTGCTTCCCCTCTTAGATCTCCCCGCCAGCTCCGGCAAAATGTTAGTCCTCATAGCATAATAAAAATCACCTAACGACTCAGATGGTACATCTGATGTGAATGGACTGACGAATGTCGTGATGACATGGATGTCAAAAAACGACCATGCCCCCCGAGCCTGTTACATATCTGCAAAACAGAAGTCTACATACCTTGAAACACAGGCATGTGTGATAAAGGCCATGATGTCACTACGGCATTTTCATCATGCTATTTCAGACACTTTGGACGCAGACACCTTGATACTGCAGGTTCCTCTTATATACCAACTAGACTTTGTAAAAGGTAGGAATTAAACATAACAGAATAAAAAAAGCCCCATCAATAAACGCTATTGATGGGGCTTTTTCATTATATTGCTTAGGTAAAAATAGGCTTACACAATTGCTTTCTCTAATGCTTGGCTAACATCGGCGATGATGTCGTCTATGTGTTCAATACCCACAGATATCCGCACTAAGTCTTCTGATACACCTGCTTTAGCTAACTCTGCGCCGCTCAGTTGGCGATGAGTGGTACTGGCTGGGTGACAAGCCAGCGATTTAGCGTCACCGATATTGACCAAACGAAGCACCATTTGTAATGCATCAATAAACTTACCACCAGCCACTTTACCCGCTTCAGCATTGGCGGCTTTAATGCCAAAACTAATGATACCAGAGGCTTTACCGCCAGTGATTTTTTGGCAAGTTGCATGGTGTGGGCTGTCAGGTAATGCGGCATAGTTTACCCAACTAATGCTTGGGTGTTGCTGCAAGTATTCCGCTAGTGTGAGCGCATTACTGCAGTGACGTTCCATGCGTAAACTTAGGGTTTCTAAACCTTGAAGTAATAAAAATGAACTGTGTGGCGACAATGCTGCGCCAGTATTGCGCAGTGGCACAACTCGACAGCGACCAATAAATGCCGCGGGGCCAAAGGCGTCGGTATAAACTACGCCGTGATAAGACGGATCTGGCTGATTAAGTATCGCAAAGCGTTTTTTATTGGCGACCCAATCAAATTTACCCGAGTCGACAATTACCCCACCAATAGTGGTGCCGTGGCCGCCAATGTATTTAGTTAATGAGTGAATGACAATGTCGGCGCCATGATCAAATGCGCGGCACAACACTGGCGTGGCCACAGTATTATCGACAATTAACGGCACCCCATGTTTGTGGGCAATATCGGCCAAACGCTGTAAATCGACAATATTGCCGGCAGGGTTACCAATTGATTCACAAAATAATGCTTTAGTGTTGTCATCAATTAACACATCGAGGCCATCGAAATCATCAAAGGCTGCCATACGCACTTCAACGCCTTGGCGCGGTAATGTATGGGCAAATAAGTTATAAGTTCCGCCATACAATTGGCTAGTACTGACAATGTTGTCGCCTACTTGAGTTAACGCTTGAATAGCATAAGTAATGGCCGCCATGCCAGAAGCTACAGCCAGTGCACCAATGCCGCCTTCTATCGCCGCTAAGCGCTGTTCCAGTACACTGGTTGTGGGGTTCATTATGCGGGTATAAATATTACCGGCGACTTTTAAGTCGAACAGATCCGCCCCGTGTTGGGTATCGTCAAAGGTGTAAGAGGTGGTTTGGTAAATTGGCACTGCAGCAGCTTTAGTGGTTGCTTCTGACTCGTAACCATAATGTAATGCCAGTGATTCCAGTTTCATGTTTGCTGCAGTCATAGTAACTTCCTTCAGGTAATAGGCTGTGTGATATTGCACTGATATCCACACTAGCAATTAGCCATCTAGAAGTCTATGTTAAATTATCGCTTCACACTTTTTAATGATGATGTTGACTGGCTATTTTAATTGTCTGCCGCCATCAACCGCATAACTGCGACCCGTAACATAATGACTCGCATGCAAATAATCGATTAAGGCGATGATTTCATCATTACCCGCTTCTTTTGGCAAAATCGCTTTGGCTAACGCTTTTACTTTATAAGCATCATCGTCATGGTCGTTAAATAAGATCATCGCTGGGGCAATAGAGTTCACTTTAACGTGCGGTGCTAACAAGCTGGCGAATGACAGTGTCATATTATGCAGTGCAGCTTTACTGGCAGCATAAGCAATATGCTTTTTACTGCCCTTTTCGGCGACATAATCGGTAATATGAATAATGTTACTGGCACCAATACTATCGTGATTGATTTTAGCCGCGCTAATAAGCAATGGCGCTAAAGCAAGGTTGATTTGATAAGGCGCAGTGACGTGAATTTGCATCATTCTCGCCATGGTGTCACTCGGGCTTAAACCGCTGTTGTCGGGCAACCAGTCGGATGCATTATGAATAATGGTATCGAGGCGATCGTGATGCTGATTGATATGGCTAATTAAGCCATCAATGGCGCCTGCATCGGTTAAATCGCATGAATGTAAACTCGCGCCTAACTTACCCAACTGTTCAATACTGTCGTAGTGAGTGCGATAAGTGCCAATAACATGGTGACCTTGAGCCAAATAATACTTAGCCAGTGCATAGCCAATACGCTTACCTACGCCAGTGATCAGTATTGTTCGTTCCATAATGTTGCCTTTATTGGTTGTCGCTCTGATAACGTGTGACTTTATCATAAGCAAAATTAGATGGTTATCTCAAAGTAATGGATAATAAAACATTTACCCTACCGACTAATAATGACAAAAGATAGTCGGTTAAATTATAAAAAAATGACTCCACTAGTGGGAGTCATTCAATCATAATGATACCGTGGTTTACTAGGCTAAAAATTCAGCGCGGCTAGCTGGGTTGGCTTTAAAGCAGCCACCAAGGGCAGTGGTTTGAGTGCTTGATGAGGTATCCATGATGCCACGAGATTTTACGCAATAATGGGTGGCATTAATGCTCACGGCGACATCTTCGGTGGCAAGCAAAGTTTGCAACGCCACTAAAATCTGCTGAGTTAAGCGCTCTTGAACTTGAGGACGCTGCGCAAAAAAACGCACGATACGGTTAATTTTCGATAGGCCAATAATGTTGTCTTTAGGGATGTAGGCCACCTTGGCGAGCCCGTCAATAGTAATAAAGTGATGCTCACAGGTACTGACCACACTGATGTTACTGATCTTAACCATCTCTTCAACACCCATTTTATTATCAATTTGGGTGATTTTAGGGAAGTTAGCATAATCAAGACCTGAAAAAATCTCGTTAACGTACATTTTAGCAATGCGATGTGGCGTTTCAGCCAAACTGTCGTCGGTTAAATCGAGCCCTAAAGTAGACACAACCTCAGTCATTAAACCTTTAATACGCTGATATTTTTGCTCGCTAGTCATGTCACTCGGTACCAAAGGGGTTTCCAGTCCGTGAGCAACTAACGCTTGTTGTACTTTTAATGCTTCTGCAGACAACTCTGCACGGGTTATGTCATTAATGGTCGTCATAATAACATCCTTAATATTGGGTTAGGCTTGATACTCTAAAGATAACGATACAGAATCTGCGAATCGCAATGCATGCGGCTTATCAATAGTGACCCGAGCTAAAGTAACAGTTGGGTGTTCACGGCAAATATCTAACACGTCAGCAACCAATTTTTCCAGTAACAAGAAACGCCCTTCTTCTACATGCTGAATCACTTTTTTGGTGATGATTTTGTAGTTTAGCGCATCGGCAACGTCGTCGGTTTGAAACGATCGATCGGCTGGATAATGGATCTCAATGTTGATCACCACATCTTGCTGTTTTTCGCGCTCGTCTTGGTTAAAACCAATAAAAGTGCGTAAACGTAAATTGGTGACCTTAATAATGGCTTGGCTTAATGGCATTATTTAGCCCTTGTGAATTGTTTTGAATAGATACGCGAGGGTGCAATAAAAAGATCATAAATATTGATTTTGATCGGTTGAACCGCCTGTTGCATTAAGGTGAGAACATAAAGGTAAACTAGCTGGGCCTATTGTGCGTACAATGATTTATATACACATTAGTTCGAACGAGGTTAATGATGGAACTGACAGTTTTTTACGATGGCACTTGCCCGCTTTGCCTCAATGAAATGAAGCAATTGAAGCGTTACGATAGCTTAGATCGCATCAAGCTTGAAGATATTAATGCCGATGATATTAATGATCGTTTTCCTGATTTAGACGTGGCACATGCTAATACCGTATTACATGGATTGCAGGCTGATGGCAGCTGGCTTTATGGTTTAGATGTTACGGCTAAAGCATGGGGCCTAACCGGTAAACATGGTTGGATAAAACTGTTGCGCTTGCCATTGATAAAACCGCTTGCTGATATTGCTTATTTAGCTTTTGCCCGCAATCGCTACCGGATATCTTATTTACTCACTGGCCAAAAGCGCTGTGATAATGGCAATTGTAAGGTTAAATAAGCGCTTCATTTATGAAAAATAAGGTATGAGATTAGCTATGAGTGAGTCAACTTCAACACAGACCTTGGTAGTTATTGGGGCATCATCGGCTATCGCCCAAGCCTTTATCGACCATGCCATTGCTGCTGCTTTGAAGGGGCTTGCTGACATGGCAGAACAAACTGATGATTTAGCCTTAAATGTTATTACTGTTAGCAGACAATCCGAGCTGACATTAGCCAATCTAAGTAACAAGATTACCCACCAGCATTTTTATTGTAATTACCAGCAAGCATCGATTATTGATTGTGTTAACAGTATCGGCAAGGTCGCAGGCAAAATCAGTCGCATTGTGATGTGTAATGGTATTTTGCATTCACAAACAGCTGACGTGCAAATTCAGGCTCAACAACCTAGCTTGATGCCAGAAAAACGCATTGAAGATATTAATGCTAATGCCCTAGAGCAATTATTTTATGCCAACAGCATTGTGCCCATGCTGTGGCTGAGTGCATTGACGCCGTTATTATCGCAAGCCCGTCATAAGGTAGACGCTGACAATAAGTGTGTGATCAGTATATTGAGTGCTCGGGTCGGCAGTATTTCTGACAATCGTTTGGGTGGTTGGTATGGGTATCGCGCTTCAAAAGCGGCGTTAAACATGCTGATTAAAACCACAGCCGTAGAATATGCAAGACGACTTAAGCGAGTTAAGTTAATTGCGTTTCATCCAGGCACCACTGACACACCATTATCAAAACCTTTTCAAGCCAATGTACCTCAAGGTAAATTATTTACCCCAGAGTTTGTCGCCAGCCAGTTGTATCACATTATGGCCAATATTGAGCCAAACGGTGAAGCCAGTTACTTGGATTGGCAAGGGCAACAGATTAGTTGGTAAATGAGTTGCTAGCGGACTCATTAAGGAGTCGGTTAGCCTCTTGCTCATGGCCAGTATTCAACAATCTCTGCTGTCTATAAGCAAACTGTCATCAACACGATTAACCCACCATCTGTAACAAATGACGTTTCCCTATGGTACTAAGGTGCCAAATAAATAGTGCTGTAATTGCTTTATTCTGAGAGTACTGACTCGGATTGTAGTGAAACCATGTCGTTGACATCACTTTGCTATGAAACATCACACTATGGGCGATCACATATGCTGTCATTGCCGCTATTGAATTGAGGAAACCGATATTATGTCGACGTTACAAACAGGACTACAAGGCAAAGTGGCGCTTATTACTGGCTCAACTAGCGGTATTGGTCTAGCGACTGCACATGTGCTGGCTGAGCAAGGTTGCCATATCGTATTGCATGGCCTGATGGATCATGATGAAGGGCAAACTTTAGCTGCTGAGTTTCGGGCACAATACCAAATCAACACCTTTTTTAGCAATGCTGACTTAAGAGAGGCTAACTGCATACATGAGTTTATCGACAATGCGGTTAATGCCCTAGGCAGTATTGATATTTTAGTGAACAACGCCGGCATTCAACATACACAAGATGTGGCTCATTTTCCGATAGAAAAGTGGAATGACATCATTGCGATTAACTTGTCTGCTGCTTTTCATACTATTAAACAAGTTATCCCTGCTATGGCTGAAAAAGGCTGGGGCCGGATCATCAATATTGCCTCAGTGCATGGTTTAGTCGCCTCAGCAAATAAAGTGGCTTATTGCGCGGCAAAGCATGGGATTGTGGGCTTAACAAAAGTGGTCGCGATTGAATGTGCTGAACAAGGCATTACCGTTAATGCAATTTGCCCTGGTTGGGTTGATACCCCGCTTATCGGTAAACAAATTGACAGCATTGCAAGCGATAAAAGCTTGAGTTATGACGAGGCTAAATACCAACTGGTAACCTCAAAACAGCCATTACCAGAAATGTTAGCTCCCAGACAAATCGGCGAGTTTGTTTTATTTCTTTGTGGTGGTGCAGCAAGAGGCATTACAGGATCAGCGCTGCCGATGGACGGTGCCTGGACGGCGCAATAAGCTTAACTAACCTTAGCTTTAACTATTAGCATTCGGTTTAGCCTTAGCCTTATATAATCACGTCAACCCGCACTCACTGTCTGTGAGTGCGGGTTGTTTTTATTAGCAGAGAAGACTTGGCCAACTGAGCCACTAGCCAAGATAATGGTGCAGTTAACAGACTAATATGAGATCAATTAGGCCTTGGCCATAAACGCAGCTATGTGTTGATAGGTTGCCATACATTCCTCTTTGACTAAGTCGTGCAGCAACATATAGGCATGGATCATGCCGTCGAACGCATGGTGCTCAACCTCCACACCCGCAGCAGTTAAGGCATTAGCATACGCTATGCCCTCATCCCTAAGCGGATCGCAACCTGCGGTAAAAATTAATGTTTTCGGTAAGTGAGCGTTAATGGGACCAAGCAAAGGTGAAGCCTGTTTAACTTGCTCTATCTGTTGCTTTGACAATGATTCGGGCAGTTGAAAATACTGCTCAAAATACCACTTTATACGAGGTGTTTCGAGTAAGAAGCCGGTGCCATTACTATCAAGTGATGGGCTGCTTAATGTGTAATCGACGCTGGGATAGATCAAAATTTGTTGATCTATCTTAATCTGTTTATCAGTTAGACTTTTCATGCTTAAGCTAGTGCAAATAGCACCACCAGCACTGTCACCAATAATGGTGACTGAGTCTTGATGGTTAACATCATCGAGTAACTCGGCATAATGGATCAGTGCATGTTCACAGTCATCAAGCCCTGCAGGGTATGGAAATTCAGGCGCGAGTCGGTATTCAACCGATATCACCACGCACTGCACAATACTGGCTAGATGACGGCAAATCGGATCGTACAGCGCCACACTGCTACACATATGACCGCCACCATGAAAGTGCACCAACACAGGCAAAGGCTGCTCTGGTGCAGGGCTATACACTCTGATCGGAATAGCTCGGTCGGTTAACGTAAACGCCTTATCGGCAATATAGTTCACTGAGGGGGAGTCACTCATTAGAGCGCCAAGTTTATTGAGATTTTCGCGTAATATTGCTGGGGTAAATTGGACATTATTTTGTTTAGCCAAGGCAATATTGCTGTTAGCTAACGCTAGAAAATCAGTCAGCTTAGGGGAAACGGTTCCTCGCATTAGATTAACTCCTTTGGTTTGCCTGTTTCTGGTAGAAAATAACTGCCCACAAACACAGTGCCGCTGAGTATGGTAATCATCACAAATGAGCCAAAATAACTGCCATCGCCTAAATCAACCAGCTTACCAAATACCCACAACACGATAGTAGAAACCAGATAACTGATTGACCAAAATAGGCTAAACACCACGGTGATTTTTTGGCCGGTCATCATAGGCAGTTCGTGAGGGATAGACACTAAAGCTGTCACGGGGAAAAAGATAAAAAAGCCCAAGACTATGGCACATAAAACCTGTAACCAAGGCTGAGTACTAAAGGATAATCCCAAAACGGTGATAACAATAATCAAGCCACTCCAGCGAATAATCGGCAGGCGTAACGGATTTTTGCGACTATAAAGCATCCCCGCAATCGTGCCGACAATCCCAAAACCAATCACCCATTTGCTTTGACTTATTCCCGCTTGAGGATAAAAAGTAAATAAACAGATGTAAAACGACAATAATCCTGAATAAGTAAACGCATAAGCCCAATTAAATTGATCTTTTAATCCCTCAAGGTAACCGTATATTGCGGGCTCTGCACCTGCTGAATGACCAGTGGGTGCTGGAGTATCAAACTTAACCAGTAACCAGAGTATGGCTAATATCAGGCTAGCGGCAGAAAATAACACTAAACTGCTTTGCCAACTGCCCGTAATAGCGTTAATACCTGTCATGCCCCATAAAATAATCGCCGTGCCGACGTTAAATGCCACCGCATTTAGACCATTAATGACTGGGCGATCTTCTGGTGCAAACCACAGCATCACAATGGGGTTAAAGTACACAATCATAAAGGCTCCGCCTAAGCCCATCAAAAAGCGGCTCACCAGCAGTAATTCATAATTGGTCGCAAAAGGAGTCACTATACCGACGACAATTAATAGCGCCGCGAGTAAAAAGGCATACTTTATACCAAACTTTACTGCCACATAAGCGGCGCTAAAGGTGCCGACAATTTTAGCCAAAGTGACGGCACCACTGATAAAACTTGCTGAAGCTAAACTATCTATGTGCATCGATGCCATGATGCTGCCCATACTCGCGGTGCCGCCAACCCATGCCATGGCAAAGAGAACATAACTCGTAAAAACCAGACCTTCAACCAAATATCTATGGGTTATTTTCATAGGCGTAATGTAAACCTTCAATGACACAAATGTAGGTTAATCATGTTATCTGATGGGTATGGATAAATAAGTACTACCTTAGTTCACCGCGATATTAAAAATCTTTATCAAACAGGACGTCTAGTGTAGTTTCGCTAACATATAAGAAAAAATGATTGGGGAATCACTTGCAGGCTTGGTTATCTATTGACACTTGGTTGATCAGTTCCATTTCGATTGCTTATCTTGCAATGCTTTTTGTGGTGGCGCAGTGGGGACAAAATCGCGCCATAAAAAAGTTAAGTCAGAAGCCATGGGTCTATAGCCTATCCTTAGGCGTGTGCTGCACTTCATGGGCATTTTATGGCACTGTGGGTCAAGCAGCAACGACAGGGGCTTGGCTTGCTCCCATTTACATTGGTTCGATAATTTGTTTAGTGCTTGCTTGGCCAATGTTAATGCGCACTTTGCATATCATTAAAAGCCAAAACCTGACCTCAATTGCTGACTTTATTGCTTGCCGTTTTGACCGTTCACCTAAAATTGCTGCCAGCGTCGCCATAGTGTCACTGCTAGGAACGATTCCTTATATCGCCTTGCAGTTAAGGGCTATCAGTACCAGTTTCGACTTACTGACAGGCACCTTCCAGTCGGGCATTAGTACCGCATTTGTGGTCACTATCGTATTAATTATTTTCAGTATTTTATTCGGCACACGTCAATTATCGGCCAGTAAACATAACCAAGGCTTAGTTCTGGCGATCGCGTTCAGCTCTATCGTGAAATTGTTTGCCCTTACCGCTGTCGGTATATTTGCCACGTTTTATGTTTTCGATGGCTTTAGCGACCTACTCAGCCAAAGCCAAAACATTACCGAAACCACCCATGCAGACTCTACTTACCTTGTTATTTCTCAGGTGATTTTAGGCGCGATTACTATCTATGCATTGCCGCAAGAATTCCACATGATGATGATAGAAAATAATCATCACCAGGAGCTTAAATCCGCTCGTTGGATGGTGCCGCTATATCTGTTACTGATCAATATTTTTGTATTACCTATCGCCTTGGCTGGGCAGCTTAGCTTCCCCGGTGGTAGCGTGGGCGCCGATACCTATGTACTCACACTGCCGCTATTTTATCAGCAAGCTTGGTTAGGCATATTGGTTTATATCGGTGGACTTGCCGCCGCAACGGCAATGGTTATTGTGGCCGCTATTGTGCTAAGCACCATGATTTCGACAGAAATCCTCACGCCATTATTATTACGTCTGCCGAAGTTTAATTCCCAGCAAAAAACCCCACAACTGGCGGGAATGTTATTAAATTTAAGGCGCATATCTATCGCGGTCATCTTGCTATCAGCCTTTGCATTTGAACGTTTTATTAATCAGCAAAATCATTTAGCCAGTATCGGCTTACTATCGTTTGTATTGTTATCGCAGTTTGCACCAGCCGCAGTTGGCGCCTTGTATTGGCGCAGTGCAACCACTCAAGGCGCATTTGTAGGGTTAATTATGGGCAGTATTGTTTGGCTCTATACCCTACTCTTACCGGTTACGTTCCCTGATGCCCAATGGGTTCACCTTGGCTTATTTGGTATCACTTGGTTAACACCGACAGCATTGTTTGGCTTAACGGATTTAGACAACATCAGCCACGGGGTGTTTTACAGTTTAGCGGCTAACATCGGCTGCTTTGTGATCATTTCACTGGTTAAAGAGCAAAGCATTGGCGAGGTGCTGCAAGCCGATTTATTTGTTAATCGAAAACCCGTTCAGTCAGAGCGTCACTTGTCTGTAGATGATTTAGCCAGTTTGCTAAATCGGTTTATTAATAAAGATGAAGCTGATGCCCTGCTCGCCGAATCCAAAAAAATCGCTGGTAAAGATCAACAGCAACAGCTAGTTGATTACACGCGTTTGAAACTGTCTGGGGTGCTCGGTTCTGCCTCAACACGCATGGTAATGAGCGCTGCATCTCGCACCCAACATGTTCCCTTAGAAGATGTGGTGAGCATTGTCGATGAAGCCAGCCAAATATTTGAGTTTAACCGTGAACTACTGCAATCTGGCGTTGAAAATATTGAGCAAGGCATTAGCGTTGTCGATGCTGATATGCGCTTAGTTGCATGGAATCAACGCTATATTGAACTGCTTAATTACCCTAAACACTTTGTCAAAGCGGGGCTTCATGTTGAACAGCTGATTCGATTTAACATCGACAGAGGCATTATCGTGGGTAACGAAGCCCAGGAACTCATCGAAAAGCGCTTAGAGCATATGCGCGGGGGTAGCCCGCATCATTTTCAGCGAACTATGCTCGATGGAAAAGTATTAGAAATTCGCGGTCAAGCCATGCCTGGCGGTGGATTTGTGAGTACTTTCACGGATATTACCGCGCATATTGAAGCAGAAAAAGCCTTACAACTGGCGAATGAAACATTAGAAAAACGGGTAGAAAGCCGCACCAAGGAACTGGAAAAAGCCAAAGCAGAAGCCGAAGCGGCCAATAGCAGTAAAACCCGCTTTTTAGCCGCAGCAAGCCACGATTTAATGCAACCTTTTAACGCATTAACCTTGTTTACTGAGATGTTAAAACAAAGAGTTAAGTCGACTGAACTGCATGATTTAGCAACTAATATTGAAGATTCTCTAAACGTAGTAGAAAGTTTACTATCGGATCTGGTTGAGATTTCACGCTTAGACAGCAATTCGTTAAAAACCGAAAAAAGCCAATTTGCCATTGATGATTTACTGTCCACACTGGTTAATGAATTTAAAGCATTATCGGTGCAGCAGGGTATAGATTTTAACTATCAAGTCTCTTCCTGCTTTGTACACAGCGATCAAAGGCTATTACGGCGTATTATTCAGAACTTTTTGTCGAATGCATTTCATTATTCACCTTCAGGCAAAACGCATCATCAAGTCATGCCAGATGATGCTAAACCACACCATAAAACAAAAAATCCCCATAAGCACAGTGAGTTTGTGCCTAAGGTGTTATTAGGTGTGCGGCGGACTGAGAACGCCTTGTTGATACAAGTTTGGGACAATGGTCCGGGGATCCCTGTTGATAAGCGCCAAGCCATTTTTTGTGAATTTGAACGCTTAGAGCTGACTCGCGAAATTCCGGGATTAGGCCTAGGTTTGGCGATATGTGACCGTATCTCCAAATTACTCAATGTTAAAATATCACTGCATTCAGAAGTGGGAAAAGGGACTTGCTTTAGCGTTGAAATACCGCGAGTGTCGCAGCAGAAAAAGCCGGTGCATTTATTAGACATTGCCGAAGAGGAGATCAGTCGCGACAACCTAAATATGACTGTACTGGTTATCGACAATGATGACCTTATGTTGAAAGCGATTTCTTCATTACTCAGTGGCTGGGGATGCCATGTGATTACCGCTAAAGATCAACCCAGTGCTATACAGCAGCTGGCCGATAATCCACAGCCAAAATTAATTATTGCAGATTATCACTTAGAAGATGACAAAAATGGCGTTGATTTGGTGCAGTACTTATTAGCTCAGCATACCGATAGCATTAACAAGCAAACCACCTGTGTTATTTGCTCTGCAGACCCTTCAGAAGCGGTTAGACAACATACTAGCAGCGCTCAATTTAGTTTTGTACGCAAACCGCTTAAGGCGATTGCCTTAAAACGGATTATTAAACAACTTATGCCTTAGAATTGATGACCTAGATTTGATGACATAGATTTGATGACATTGTATTGATGAAATTGTATCGACAGCATAATGCTCACGACATGTTTAAAGTCGGTTGATTAGATCCTGTCATTGTAGATGCCGATTAGCTAAAAAACGCCTCAAATTGAGGCGTTTTTTTATGTTGGTATTTGACAATATCTACTTGATATTAAGCATTTAGCTGCTGGTTTTCGCTGGACGTTATCATGAGTTGTTGGAACACCAGTCCTGCCTGAGTGCGGTTGTACACCTCAAGCTTTAGCAAAATAGCCGAGACATGCTTTTTAACCGTGGTTTCTTTAATGTTTAAGTCATAGGCTATTTGCTTGTTTAAGCGACCATTAGCAATATTAGCAAGTACAGTGTATTGCTGAGGAGTTAACTGGGCGAGTTGTTTCGCTAAGCGTTGATGCTCAGCAGCTGTATGCTGATCGGCAGTGATATTAGTGTGTTCTGGTAACCAAACATCTCCTTCAAGCACTGTGGCTATGGCGGTCGAGATTTGGGTTAAATTAGCAGACTTGGGAATAAAAGCACTGGCGCCAAAATTGATGGCTTTGCGAATAATTTCTGGTTGATCGTCAGACGACACCATAATAACGACAATATCGGGGAAATGATTTTGTAGTAAGGTTAATCCTGTAAATCCATCGTTTCCAGGCATGTGCAAATCGATAAAGATAATTTCGATGTCGGAATGCTGTTCCACTATGCTGATTAACTCTTGGAAGTTTTCCGCCTCTAACACTTCAGCATCATTGAAATTTTTAAGCACCGCTTGTGTTAAGGCGGCACGAAATAGCGGGTGATCATCTGCAATTGCCACTTTTATTTGAGACATACTCGGCTCCTAAAAAATTGCGCGGGTTTTGTTTATTATTTTTTAAATCGCGCAAACTTCATTCTCTATAAAAAAGAATAACCGGTTCTATAGGGAGCCGGCTATCCTTTAATAGACAATTGATTCATTAATGCTTAGAACTGGTAGCCAACCGTTAACGAAATCGTTTCTGGATCGCCATAATAGCCAATTAAAGTATTATCCCCACCAAGCCCTGGAGTAAAATCTCCGTTGCCTGTCGGCGTCACAAAAGCGTAGTTACCGACTAAATACTCCTCGTCAGTGACGTTTTTCCAATGTAATCCAGCATTCCAATGGCCGTCATTACTATACCAATTGACACCAAAGTTGAGTAACCCGTATCCATCTTGACTCAGTAAGTTATCCACTACCGCTAAGTCATAATCACCACGGTAATAGTAATTACCATTAATGATAAAGCTGCCAATATCAGCTTCAATATTATAGCTGAAACCAAGGTTTGCAGTGGTATCTGGCGTATTAGTAATAGTGTAAGTGTCACTGATATCAATTTTGTTGCCAAGTTCATCATAAGAAATTACTTCATCGAACGTAGCATCTATTAAGCCCAGATTGGCGAACAAGTTAAGTGAATCTGTTGCAGCATATTCAACTTCAAGCTCTAGTCCGCTGGCGGTAGACTTACCTATGTTACCTAAACGCTGATTTAGGTCTGAATTATCTTCACCAGGTAACACGGAGACGAATTGTCGGTCTTTGTGGTTGAGATAAAATAGCGTTGCATTAACGCGAAGATTATCATTCCACTCACTCTTGATACCCACTTCATATGAGTCGACGGTTTCAGGTTCAACAGCAGGTTCAGCACCGGTCGCCCTAGGATTGAATGTGCCCGATTTGAATCCCTGTGAATAACTGGTAAAGAGCATCATGTCGTCGTTAACTTGATACTCTAAACCCACACGAGGATTGAATTTAGACCATGTTTCTTCATCATCAAGCACTTTAGGGACTTGCGCTTCAATTAACGCTTCATCACGCACAAACCCAGGATACCATCCGGTTTCAGGATAAATACTGTCAAATATAACGCCGTTATAAACCGTAGCGTCTTTCGTTTCACGAGTATAACGACCGCCTAATGTCATCGATAATTTTTCAGTAAAGTCATAAGAACCTTGCACGTAAGCGGCATAACTTTCGCTATTATTACACCCACTAATCTCACGAGTAAGGCCGCCGAATGCTTTAAAGGCTTCTTCTAAAATAGCATCGAAAAGCCCACAGGAATCACCTTTAAAATAGTAAAGGCCAGAGACTAACGTAAGATTGTCACCAACATAGTTTGCTTGAAACTCTTGGCTAAATTGTTCATCTTCATAAATGGCGGGCACGTCAAAAATACGTAAACTGGTGTTATCAAAGTCGATGTTTGTTGGTGAGTAACCTTCACGTTTAGCTGTGACAGACTTTACACTCCAATTTTCATTGAGGTTATACTCAATTGTTGCTCCCCACCCTTCTGTTTCGACCTTATTCCAAGTAGGCATACTGGTATAAGAATCATATTTACTGTCTGGCACTGGGGCATCGGTTAATAAACTAGGCAGTAGACGGTAGCCCCCCTTTGAATTTGATTCATCTTGAGTTTTGTCATAAGTAAAACGCATAAACAGGTCATCAGTAGGCGTATATTCAACGCTTAAGCGACCGGCCATAACATCCTTATTATAGTTTTCAGTGTCTTGGCCATCTAATGCAGAAGTTTTAAATTCACCAAAACCATCGCGATTTAAGCTAGCAAAGGCAAAACCAACATAGAGTTTGTCATCGATAAGCGGTAATTGTCCTGCAACTTTAACATCCTTTTGGCCATAAGTGCCGACAGTACCTTTAAGGCTCAACTCTCCGTCACCAGTCATTTTCTTCGTAACGTATTTAATCGCTCCACCGATAGTATTTTTGCCGTATAAAGTACCTTGTGGCCCGCGCAGCACTTCAATGCGTTGCACATCAAGAATGTCTAATACCGCGCCTTGTGGGCGTGCAATGTACACATCATCTATGTATATCCCCACACCTGGCTCATAACCCCATAGCGGATCTTCTTGACCCACGCCGCGAATAAACGCGGTTAGCGTAGAGTTAGTACCTCGGCTAGATTGTAATGTCGTGTTGGGAGAGAATTGTTGCACTTCAGTCATCACACTGATGCCGTTTTCTGACAGCTCTTTTTCACTAACAGACGTCACTGCAACAGGCACATTTTGTAAACTTTCAACTGTTTTACGTGCGGTTACTTCAATGCGTTCTAAAACTGCGGGCTTATCAGCGCTGCTATTTTCTGTATCTGCGGCATTGGCAAACGAAGCGGTTAACGCAGACGAAATTGCTAGGGCAATACAACTCATTTTAATAGTATTCTGTTTCATACAGATCCCCGTTGTAATATTTATTATTAATGGTTTTTACTGCTTATTTTGGTTTACAACAAACTGTTCACATATTGACTTTATAGTATTTTCAAGTGCATTGAATCGGTACTATAGTAGTATGTGCTTTGGTCTATAGGTGTTGAAAATAAACCTGGTATTACATATTAAAAACAAAAAGTTATGTGAAGACCTTGATTAAAGCCCCCAAAGCTTAATTATCTCAGTGACACTACTTATTGGTGCTTTGAGTAGAAAGTCACTTTCTACTCCGCCATTTTTAATATCTGGATTAACGGCAATTCCATGGCCGAAATTTTTAAGAGTGACTAGCTCTATTACTGTGTTATTTTGAGGGTCTTTCCAGCGCGAAATACTGTAGCCAGACTGAGTGTTGACTTCTGGTTTGGCGCCAGATTGAGTCAATATTTGCCATTGAGAAGCAAGCATCTGCGCATTTTTCGCGTCGACGACAGTGTCACTGTCACCGGTCCAAATGGACAGTGAAGGCCAACTTTTTTGCTGTGGGTGTACGGCTTGAGCAAATTGAGCTAACTCTTCGGCAGACTGAGCTGGGCCACGCTTCATGCACGATATCGCTTTAATTAAATTATCAGCACATGGATATGGCAACCCAGCAATGACAGCACCGCGTTGAAATAGATCAGGGTAATTGACCAAGGCTGCACTGGCCATAGCCCCACCCGCGGATAACCCAATCACGTAGACATGCTTTATCCCAAGCTTTGCTTGAGTGGCTAAGATCATGTTTTTTATTGACAGTATTTCACCGCTATCGAGTTGTGTATCTTGACTAGCAAACCAGTTAAAACACCGTTTTACGTTATTGTCATAACTTTGTTGTGGCACTAATACCGCAAAATGATGCTCTAACGCTAAAGCGGTTAATCCACTCTTGTTAGCCAGTTCGACGCCATCTTGAATACAACCATGAAGTAACACAATTAACGACGAATTAGCGCTATCAGAGGTATCTAGGTCTTCCGTTAGCGGAAGATAAAAGCTGGTTAACGCACCAGGATTATCACCAAAATCGGTTAGTGGAAGATAAGGTGTTTCATTAGCTTGAATAGGTTGGATTAAAAAAATCCACCACAGTAAAAACACAGATTTAATTAAGCTGTATGGTTTATTGCTCATTTCAGCGGTTTCCAAATTTAACATAACCATAACTTGCTCAATTTTACTGCAAACAGCAATGGCACTTTAGATCCACATAGGGCATTTGGGGCGAATATGTCGTCATGGATTGGGATGATAGCGCGGGAAACTCACATAGGTTGACACGGCGGGATGCTGGAAATAAAGGCGGTATTGATTGCGGTACTAGTCATGTTAAATAAAAAAAACGCGAAGCCTTAGCTTCGCGTTTTTAGATCATTGATAGTGTTAATTACTTAACAAATTCAACGCCTAATTTGATATCACCTTTAAGGGTATCTAACATTGCATCACGAGCGTTAGCTTCAAATGCACTGATTTCACCGTAAGGTAATACTTTTTCTACGCCATTTTTGCCAAGTAAAATTGGCTGGGCGAAGAATGTCGCGTGCTCACTGCCGCCGTCAACATAGGCACATTCAACAACGTTAGCTTCACCTTGAAGACCACGTACCAATGATAAACCAAAGCGACATGCCGCTTGGCCCATTGATAATGTTGCGCTACCGCCACCGGCTTTAGCTTCAACAACTTCAGTACCTGCGTTTTGAATGCGAGTCGTCATTGCTGCCACTTCTTCGTCAGTGAAAGTCACGCCTTCAACTTGAGAAAGTAATGGAAGAATGGTCACACCGCTGTGTCCGCCAATAACGTTAACTTTAACGTCAGCAACATTTAAGCCTTTAAGCTCAGCAATGAAGGTTTCGCTACGGATAACGTCAAGTGTTGTGA
Source organism: Shewanella sp. SG44-6 (assembly GCF_014164185.1). Lineage (NCBI taxonomy): Bacteria > Pseudomonadati > Pseudomonadota > Gammaproteobacteria > Alteromonadales > Shewanellaceae > Shewanella > Shewanella sp. SG44-6. The sequence continues at coordinate 39,856 of NZ_JACJER010000003.1, forward strand.
TACCGAATAAACGGTTTTTATCATAAACACCGGCATTCTTTAATACTTCAGCAGCAATCGCAACGGTAGTGTTAACTGGGTTAGTAATAATACCCACTAATGCTTTAGGACAAGTTACTGCCACTTTTTCCATTAGGTTACGTACAATACCTGCGTTGATATTGAATAGATCAGAACGATCCATGCCTGGTTTACGCGCAACACCAGCAGACATTAATACGACATCAGCACCAACCAATGCATCTGTTGGGTCTTGACCAGCAAAACCTTTTACTTCTACGTCTGTTGGGATGTGACTTAAGTCTACCGCAACACCAGGAGTAACAGGTGCGATGTCATACAGAGACAACTTTGAGCCCGCAGGCAGTTGAGTTTTTAACAGTAAAGCTAGCGCCTGGCCGATACCACCAGCAGCACCTAATACAGCAACTTTCATAATTATCTCCATCAATTTATGCAGTTTGTGACATTCATCTAAATTGTCGTGGCGTCACATTACTGCATCGTCACAATAATTTCAATTATACGTTAGTGGACAATCTTAAATAAATCAGCCCTAATCCATGCATAGACTGGCGTGTCGCCGTACATTATGAGTATTAACACACGTAAAAATGGTCCCATGAACAGCTTAAGTGGATTATTTTTCAACATGCCAATGTCGCTATCTTTTTATATTATGGACAATCTCATGTTGCACAAAATTAATTCAGCTGTTTTATTACCGGCCTGTAAACATGCTATCAAGCGGATTGAACAATAGTTGAATGTTTATATTAAGGGTTGAAACCTAGAGCTAATGCAGAGAGAGCTCGACGAGACCACACTCAAGCATTGACGCTGTAAACATGCGCTAGATATTATGTCACCCGTTATTGGCGTACACATTTACTGACGCAACAGGCCAATACATTTATTAAGTGGAAAGGTATGATATCCACAGAACATCCTATAAAAACGAGAAATTCATGACAATAAGAATAGGCCAACATGCCGACCTACAAGCTCTAGTTCAGTTTAATCAAGCTATGGCAATGGAAACCGAAAACCTTTCATTAGACACTGAGCAATTAACCCGCGGGGTTGAAGGCTTGCTGAACCATCCAGAGCGCGGAGTATATTTAGTCGCTGAAGTTGATGGTGAAATAACTGGTTCTTTGATGGTCACTTACGAGTGGAGCGACTGGCGCGCAAGTAATTATTATTGGATCCAAAGCGTCTATATACGCCCGCAAAATCGTCGTCAGGGTATTTACGCCAAACTGTATCAAGCAGTAAAAGACTTAGCGGCAGAAAATGGCGGCACTGCGAGCTTCCGCCTATATGTTGAACATGACAATGAGATTGCTCAAAAAACCTATGAGTCACTGGGTATGCAGCAAAGCCATTACTTAATGTACGAAGAAAATACTAAGTAACGCTGAGAAATCATAAGATAAATGCAAAAAGCCGGAATTATCCGGCTTTTTTGTTTTTTGTTTTGTTTTTTTTGGGGGGTCAATAAACCGCTGTTATTGAGAAATTATCGCGACAATCGCTAACCAGTGCGTAACCCTAGAATCTTGCTGATATCCATTGGCGCAGGATATTGGCTAAAGCTTTTATGTTGTTGATCGATAGCATGGATCGACATTCTGTCTGCCAACTCATTCCCTTCAATGCCAATATGGGCTGCAACATGCTGTAATACCAAATCCGCTTTCATTGCATCATATAGCTCATGTGCTTGCTTGATAATTTCAAGGTTCGCTATTTCGCCGGTTTTTCGCGTCCAGTTTTTAGCTTTCCAACCATATGCCCACTCACAAACACATTTAATTGAATACTGTGAGTCACTCATAATTTGCACAGTTTCACCCGCAGCTATGACCTTTTTAGCGACAATTAATGCTTGGTGTAACGCATTCAGTTCAGCGGTATTATTGGTACCATTTGGATTATATAAACCAAACCATAATTCGGCTAACTCGCCTTTGCGATATATCGCCATTCCCGACCCGGCTTTACCTGGGTTAGGTTCACAACCGCCGTCGGTATAAATGACCACATCAAATTGGCTTAACACTGCTTGATTGGCACCTTGAGTTTTGGTTGATACAGATCCAGCAGATGTCACTGTTGCTGAGCCTGCCGCTTTTTTAGCGGGTGCACTTTTACCAATACTGTTTGCCGGTGATTGAGCAAACGCAGTTTTGGCTTCCGCTTCGGTGGCAAAGGATTTGTATTTGGCTTGTGGATATTTATCCACTGCACGCTTAGTGACATCCCAGCTGGTAAAAATGCCCGTTTCTCGGCCGGCCCATACTACATAAAACTTCTTTGCCATGATGAACTCTTACTTATCTAATGCTAATTGACTCATATCGGAGAGACATGATGCCATGATTAAACTTGGCGTTAAAACAAAAATGCACCTGAGCCGGTTTGATTAGCGTTAATGTGAATATCTTGAGCTAAAAACCTTATCTACGCTCATCTCAATTAAATATTAAGGGCGAATTAGTCGAGTATCAATGGGCCATCGATGTCATGATAATTAACACTGCCAGAACCGGCATTATGTATGGTTAAGCCTTTAGTGTTAGCAACATTAATGCTACCGGAACCATCTTCAATTTCAACCTGTCCCAATACTTGATTAACCTTGATTGAACCAGAGCCATCATTGATAGCAACATCGCCAACAACATCACTAATACGAATAGATCCCGAGCCATCTTGCAACCTAATAGCGCCTTTAGCATCGGTAATATCAATCGACCCAGAGCCATCAACTAATACCAATTTACCAATACGGTTGATGACAATACTCCCAGAACCATCGGTTAAATCAATATCGGCACTGATATCATCTATTTGAATGGCACCTGAGCCATCATTTATTTTAAGGGCTAGTGTGGGTGGCACTTTAACTAATAAATCGATAAAAGGTGATTCACCTATAACATGATCACTGTGGATTTCTGATAGTAAATAGGCTTGGTTACCTTTGCGGGTCAAACTGAGTTTAATTTCAACATCATCTTGATCTAATGACGGACTATAAATATCGGCATGCACCACGACTTCGTTTAAACCTTTTACGCCAACAACCGTTAACTTACCCGCTCCCGTGTTGGCTACTAGCTCAGTTAACGACCCAGCATCAAGATTCAATTGTTGCTGTACCAAATTAAGATCCGTATGAGTGACTAGCGACGGTTTTAATGATGAAAATACAGACTCAGCTTCACTTTGCGACGCACCAAAGATTGTTGCCCCTAAAATAAGTCCGGCCGTGACACTAATGGTTGCGATACGTATAGACATATGACTAATTCCTTTTATAAGAATAAAAATAAGCTTGGCCGCTACACAAATGTGATTAACAGAGTTAACTGTTACAGGCATGGCTAGCAGCAATTAATCATTAATTAGCAGGTTTCATACCAACTAAACAAAACCATTATTTACAATGGCTTACAATTATCAGTAATAAAATTCACTCATCCATCAAACCAAAAAGCACGAAAATCCAATACAATGTGGTTAATTTCACTAGCGTGAACATCACGATTAACTCAAAAAAAAGAACTCTCCCTATGCCGATATCACTTGCAGTACCGCAAACGTTAGAGATTATTGTTGGTTCAACCAACCCAGTTAAAATCAGTGCAGCACAACAGGCGATTAAATTATATTTTCCTGATGCTCAAATCCGTTGTCATGGCATGCATGCCCCATCATTAGTAGCAGAACAGCCCATGACCGAAGCAGAAACTAAATTGGGGGCGATTAATCGAGCTAAGTTTTGCCAAGACAACGCCCATATCACCAACCAAAATGCGGACTTTTATGTGGCGATGGAAGGTGGGGTTGATCAGTTTGATCACGGCCCCGCCACTTTTGCGTATATGGCCATTATTCATAACGATAAATTATCTGTCGGTCGCAGCGCCAACTTACCGCTACCAAAGAATATTTTTAACGCTTTACAAGCGGGTGAAGAACTGGGCAAAGTAATGGACCGAGTATTTAATACCCATAATATTAAGCAAAAAGGTGGCGCGATTGGCTTGTTAACTCGAGGTTTAGCCACCCGAGAAAGCATTTATACCCAAGCTTTAGTGCTGGCAATGGCTCCTTTTATCAATGCGGAATTATTTAATGACTAACAATGACCCAAAAAATGCAATCAGTGCCAACGCTCAGCCTCCCATAATTCGCGCGCTACACGCTGACGACAATGCTGCCCTAGCCGCAGTGATCCGTGAAGTATCAGCAGAATATGGTTTAACACCAGATAAAGGCTTTAGCGTAGCAGACAAAACCCTCGACTGTTTAAGCGAGGTTTATGACGCACAAGGCTCACAATACTGGGTGATTGAATACCAAGGCAAAGTGGTCGGCGGCGCTGGTGTAGCCCCGTTACCTGGCAATGATGGTGTATGTGAATTACAGAAAATGTATTTTGCCCGCACTATTCGCGGCCAAGGTATAGCGAAGGCAATAACAGGCCAATGTATTGAATTTGCTAAACAGCAAGGCTATCAATCAATGTATTTGGAAACCACGGCGGTATTAGTTGAAGCATTGGCCCTGTATGAAAAGCTTGGGTTTAGTCATTGTCAGCATTTAGGCGAAACTGGCCACGATGCCTGTGAGATCGCTATGATAAAACCAATTTAGTGATTTAAAACACTCATATTGCACATTTTTTACTCACTCTTTCTCTCTGCTAAATGATAGCGCTTTGCAAGGACACAAAAGCTTGTTAGCCTCAGATTAAGCACATTCCATAGGAGGATGAAATGGAATATCAACGTATCGCACATTCTAGCCTTGAGGTCAGTAAGATCTGTCTCGGCACCATGACTTGGGGTGAACAAAATACTCAAGCAGAAGCTTTTGCTCAACTCGATTATGCTATTGGACAAGGCATTAACTTTATTGATACCGCAGAAATGTACCCTGTACCGCCTAAAGCTGAAACTCAGGGCGACACTGAACGAATTTTAGGTAACTACCTCAAAGCCCAGGGCAACCGTGATAATTTAGTGATTGCGACTAAAATAGCCGCACCAGGTGGTAAAAGTGATTATATCCGCAGTGATATGGCACTCGATTGGCGCAATATTCATCAAGCTGTTGATGATTCATTATCACGCTTGCAAATCGACACTATCGATTTATATCAACTACATTGGCCGGATAGAAACACTAATTTTTTCGGCGAAATGATGTATGAGCATGACAAAGAAGAACATTACACTCCTATTTTAAACACCCTTGAAGCCTTAGCTGAAATAATTAAGCAAGGTAAAGTGCGTTATATCGGTATTTCAAATGAAACCCCTTGGGGGTTTATGAAATACCTAAAATTAGCCGAAAAGCATGATTTACCCCGTATTATCAGCGTGCAAAACCCTTATAACTTGCTTAATCGTAGTTACGAAATCGCGATGTCTGAAATTAGTCATCGTGAAGATGTGCCGTTATTAGCCTATTCACCTTTAGCCTTTGGCGCATTAACCGGTAAATATGAAAATAATCAGTGGCCAGAAGGTGCACGCCTGACTTTATTTAAACGTTTTGCCCGCTATAACAGCACCCCTATGGCGCTAGAAGCCACACAGGCTTATATCGATTTAGCTCGTGAGTTTGGGTTAACACCTACCGAGATGGCCTTGGCATTTGTGAATAGCCGCAAATTTGTCGCCTCTAATATTATTGGCGCCACTGATTTACATCAGCTAAAGCAAAATATCGACAGCCACAAGGTGAGCTTATCGGCAGAGTTGATGGGCAGAATTAATGAACTATCGGCTTTATATCGCTTCCCTTGCCCTTAAGTTTATTAGCCTACGCGCAAATGCGATATTGAGCTTATTGCCACAAAACCTTGCATTAGGCATCAAGATCACTGAAGATCTTGATGCCTTTTATTTTCAATATAGAAACCCCTATTTATGAAGCTTGCCTCGTCTGTTGTTTTATTTGATCATCAAGCGTTACGCGATCAATTCCCAGCGCTAAAACAGACCATTGGCGATCATCCTTTGTGCTACTTAGACACAGCGGCAACCAGTCAAAAACCCCAAGTGGTGATTGACGCGATGAACGAGTATTACCAATTCAATAATGCCAATGTGCACCGCGCGGCTCATCAATTGTCGACAAGAGCGACTCAGCAATATGAAGCCGTACGTTTGCAAGTAACCGACTTCATTAATGCATCGCAATCTCAAGAAGTTATTTTCACCCACGGCACCACTGAATCGATCAATATGGTGGCCTTTGGGCTGACGTCACAGATAAAAGCGAATGATGTCATTTTAATTGATACTGCAGCTCACCACGCCAATATCGTGCCTTGGCAAGAACTAGCAAAGCGCACAGGTGCAGTAATTAAACCGATACCACTCACCGCAGATGCCCAACTTGATATGACAGCATTTGAGCAACTATTGCTGCTTAAGCCTAAAGTCGTCGCCATCTGCCATGTATCAAATGCATTAGGCACAGTAAATCCGATCAATGAGCTCGTCGCCAAAGCCAAAGCTGTTGGTGCCTTAACCTTAGTGGATGGCGCTCAGGCAGTTGCCCATTTATCGGTGGATGTACAACAGATTGATTGTGACTTTTATGTGTTTTCTGGCCATAAAATGTATGGTCCAACTGGTGTGGGGATTTTATATGGTCGCTATAAACAACTCGATCAACTAACTCCAATGCTCACTGGTGGCGAAATGATCAAAACAGTGAGCTTTAATCGTACTGTATTTGGTGCACTACCTAATCGCCTTGAAGCTGGCACTCCAGCCATTGCTGAAGTGATTGGTCTCGGCGCCGCCATCAGCTTTTTGCTCCAATTGCCGCGCGAACAACTGCTCGCACATGAACAACAATTGATGCAATACTTACAGCAACAATTACAAAAGCTGGGCGATATTGAATTGTATGGTATTGCCCCTATCAATGTGGGTGCTGTGGCCTTTAATTTACAAGGTGAACACCATCAAGATGTGGGGATTTTACTCGATCAACAAGCTGTTGCGGTTCGCTGTGGTCATCATTGTGCCATGCCACTAATGGCGAGCCTTAATTTAAATGGATGTTGCCGAGCATCGATTGGCATCTATACTAATAAGCAGGATGTTGATCAATTTATTCATGCACTTAATGCTGTAAAAGAGTTATTGTTATAGCCATAAGGCACAACACGCTGATCCTAACGCATCTTTTATCTACAGCCGAGGTTAATTGAATTACCATGTTAAACCCAAGCACCACACCTTCAGCGCAGTTATTTTTACCATTATCAGATGAATTAGTTGATGCTGTTAACCTCATTGAGCAAGCGAATAACTGGCAAGATAAATATCGCCAAATTATGTTACTCGGTAAATTAATACCGCCACTAGCGGCAGAATTTAAGCACCAAGACGCACAAGTAAAAGGCTGTGAAAGCCAAGCTTGGTTGTACCATTACAGGTTAAACGAGCAGCATTTTTATATCGCCGATAGCGATGCTCGTATCGTAAAAGGCTTAATGGGATTATTACTGGTTGCTTGCCAAGGTAAAACCGCAGAGCAAATACAACAATTTGATGTAAACCAGTATTTTGCCCACCTTGGACTCAGTGGCCAATTAAGTCCATCTCGTACTAATGGTTTAACAGCATTAGCGCAGGCCATCGTGGCCTATACACACGATGTTGGCACCTGAAACACTCGCCAGCACTAAGGAATAATAATGCCTCAAAAAGTCTGTAACCAAGCTCGCCGTCATATCTTAAAAGGCCTTGGAGCAGCCACATTATTAAGCCCTTTAAGCTCCTTTCCAGCATGGGCAGCTAAACCACACCGTTTATACGTAGATGGGTTATCTTTTTTACCTACCGACATCAATGATGTAAAGGCCTCAAAACTCGATGCCTTTATTGCCGATATTTCAGCAGTAGAAACCATTGAACAAGCCGATGGCACTAAAAACTATAAACGCACTTATCAAGCCTGCATCAACAGCATTAAACAAGCGGCTGACTCAGTCATAGCCAATCCTGATGTGTATCTGCAAGGACTTACAGGGACAGATATAAGTAAAGCCAGAACGCAACAAAAAACAGCGGTGTTTTTTCAAATTCAAGGGGCTGATTGTGTTGAAGATGATGGTTTAAGCAATGAATGGCGGCAATTAGACAATTTACATCAACAGGGTTTACGGGTACTGCAACTGACACACCATTATGGTAATCGTTATGCTGGTGGTGCCTTAGATAATAACGGCTTAAATAGTTTAAATATGCCATTAACATCTGCAGGCAAAGAGCTGATAACAGAGCTGAATCGTAAAAATATTCTTATCGATGTCAGTCACTCTAGTGCTCAAACAGCCCTTGATACTGTTAAAGCCAGTCAATCTCCTATTATCCAAAGCCATGGTGCTGCGCGCGCGATTGTAAACAATGCCCGCTGCTCACCTGATGAAGTGATCCGCGCTATTGGCGATAGCGGTGGTGTTTTTGGGGTGTTTATGATGAGCTTTTGGCTGACGAACAAGCCTGTACCCACGATTGAAGACTATATCAATCAACTGGCTTATATTGCTAAAGTTGGCGGATTCGACAGTGTCGCCATTGCCAATGATTTTCCACTTCGCGGCCAAGAAAATTTATTAGCGTTAGACAACGATAACAGCGAAGGAATAAAAGAATACTTAGAATGGTGGCACAGCCTAGAAGACAAAAATGTATTAGGGTTTGATGTTGAGCCAAAGCATGTGGTTATCCCCGAGCTCAATAATATTGACCGCATGAGCCGTATCGACGACGCCTTGAAAAAAGCCCGTTTTAAAGCCACTGATCGCGATCGTTTTATGGGTGGAAACTGGCAAAGAGTATTAAAGCAAGTACTGGTTTAGAGCGGCAAAGTTTAAGGCGTGACTGCTGAGATTAACTGCAACTCAACAATAAAAAGGGCTGAATAATTAGCCCTTTTTTTGTCGATTGATTAGGTTATCAATTTAATTGTCGATTTAGTGCAGTTTAAATACCAGCTCCCGCGATTTGTCTTGCTGGGTTGAGCACTTCAATGGCTTTTAAATAAGCCAATAAACCATTCACTTGCGTGCTTAAATCACCTTTACTGGTATCTATGGTTAGCTCCGCAGATACTGGTACTTCGTAAGGTGATGAAATACCAGTAAAGTTACTAATTTCCCCCTTACGAGCTTTAGCATATAACCCTTTAGGGTCTCGTGACTCACACACGCTCAATGGAGTAGATACATGCACTTCAACAAATTGGCCTTGGGGAAATAACGCCCGGACACGATCACGCTCTTCACGGGTAGGCGAGATAAATGCCGATAGCACTACTAGGCCTGAATCCACCATCAATTTAGCGACTTCGCCGACACGACGTAAATTCTCATCGCGATCATCAAGGCTAAAACCTAAGTCTTTACAAAGACCATGACGAACATTATCACCATCGAGCAAATAGGTATGAAAACCGTGTTCAAATAACGCTCGCTCTAATGCGCCTGCAAGGGTTGATTTTCCTGAGCCAGATAATCCAGTAAACCATAATAGCACTGGATTTTGGCCCTTTTGGGCTCCACGGGCAGCTTGGTCAATGGCATGTTGATGCCAAACAATATTGCTCATCACTACTCCTATCGAGTGGTTGTGACACCACACTAAATACTTTTTAAAACGGAAAGAAATATGGGATCGAAAAGATAACCACTAGGGAATATACAATTGATAACGGTAAACCTAAGCGAACAAAATCACTGAATTTATAATTACCAGCATTAAATACCATAAGATTGGTTTGATAACCGTAAGGCGAAATAAAGCTCGCACTGGCGCCAAATACCACTGCCATAATAAAGGGTCGGGTATCGACACCAAAACTGGTTGCAACAGCAAAGGCGACTGGGAACACGAGTGCAGCGGCGGCATTATTGGTAATTAACTCTGTAACAATTAAGGTGATCAGATAAATGCCCACAAAAGCGGCAAACACACCATAACCATTAAACACACTTAACATCGCTTGCGCCATGACATCTGCTAAGCCTGTGGTAATCATCAAGTTAGCTAAGCCCAAGGCACTGCCTACAATCACCACGAGTTCTAATGGGAAACGACGTTTAAGCTCAGTTAAGGTTATTGCGCCAATCGCCACGTAGCTAAGTAACAATAAGACTAAACCTTTAGCTAAAGGCAATACTTCTAAAATACTCGCCGTAATGGTGAGTGCAAACCCGATCAAGACCCAATTACCGCGCTTACTATCTAAACGGACGCTTAACTCTAAGCCACTGATAGCAGCAAAGTCGGTGGTCAAATTAGGACATTTAGAAAAACGGTCACCAGGGGTTAAGAGTAATACATCACCCGGTTGTAATACTATGTCGCCAAGCCCACCTTTTAACGGCAAATGTCCACGACGAATAGCCATTACGGCTGCATCAAACACTTCACGAAAACGCGAATCTTTTAAGGTTGTGCCAACTAGGCTCGATGATGGCGCTAATACGGCTTCAACCAGATTTTGGCCTTTTGCATGCTGCTTACCGAACCATTCTAAACCATCAAACTGATGCAATAACTCAACCGACTCAACCGCACCACTAAAACGTAAAACGTCATCAGCTTGCAGCACCATTTGTGGTGGCACAGGGCAAATACGTATACCGCTACGTTCTAATTCAACTAAATAGAGCTTTTTCAGCGCCCGTAGACGATTTTCGAGTACGCTCTTACCCACTAAACTCGACGTTTTAGCCACATGCGCTTCCAACAGATAAGGCAGAGACTCATCTTCGTTTTCTTCACGTCTGTCAGGTAAAAAGTTGGCCATAATGGTCAGCACTATTAAGCCACTGATGACCACTAATGAGCCGACTTGTGAAAACTCAAAAAAACCTAGAGGCTCAAGGCCAGCATTTTCAACAAAGGAGTTAACAATCAAATTGGTGGAAGTACCAATGAGCGTAAGCGTACCGCCCAAAATGGCGGCGTAGTTTAACGGCAGTAACAACTTAGATGGCGCATGCGCTTGATTACGGCGCACCACACCAATTAACGAGGCGACTACTGCAGTGTTGTTAGTAAACGATGACAACAGGGCTGTCGATACACCTAACTTAGCTAGAGTAGAAAATAACGAACCTTTACCTATCACATGGCTTAATTTGCCTAATAATGAGGTTTTTTCCAGTGCTGTAGCGGCAAGCACCAACAGCACTAAAGTGATCAGTCCGTTATTGGTAAAACTACCCAATGCGACCGTTAAATCAACAAGCCCGAGCAGATAACAAAGTAATGAAGCGAAGAAAAACATGGCAGCCGGTTTTGCAAGCCCAGCAAGAAGCCCACCGACCAGTGCTAACAAGATAATCGCTAACAACCACATTTCGCTCATTATTTATTTTCCAAGTACGCTAATATCGCGCGCGTTCCAATGTGGATAATGCTTACGTACTAACGCATTAAATTCGACTTCAAATGCACTAAACTCAGTATGACTTTGCTTGTCACCTTGATGACCACTCACAACCATAGCGGCGGCTACAGTGGCATTAGATAGGCGATCAATTAAAATCATGCCACCTGTATCACGCACTAGGCTATAAGCATCTAACACTATTGATTCAGTTAGATCTAACTTAACTCGTGCAATGGTGTTTAAGCTTAATGTCGATGCTGCACTGCGTTCAAGGGTATTCACATCGGTGATGTATTCAATCTCACTCACCACGGCTTGAGTTTTCTTACCCGCGACTTTCACATCATATAACTGACCGATTTGTAATGGTTTTTCATCCATCCAGACTAAGTCTGCCACAATATGGTTAGCAATGTCTGGCGCAGTTGCTGGATGAGCCAGTAAATCACCACGAGAGATATCAATCTCATCTTCAAGGGTAATGGTAATGGCTTGGCCTGCTACCGCTTCTGGTAAATCACCGTCAAACGTCACAATACGCGCAATTTTACTGCGCTTGCCCGATGGCAGAGCGACCAGCTCGTCACCCACTGTAATAATGCCTGACGCTAAGGTGCCCGAGAAACCACGAAAATCGAGATTAGGACGCAGCACGTATTGCACTGGGAAACGAACCGGTAATTCGCTCAGTTCACGCTGGGTATCAATAGTTTCAAGTAACTCAAGTAATGTGCCACCTTGATACCAATCACACTGAGTGCTGCGATTAACCACGTTGTCACCATTCAAGGCGGATAACGGCACGTAGTGAATATCTAAATCACCAAAATCTTTTACAAAGTCAGTAAAGTCAGCTTGAATTTTTTCAAACACAGTTTGATCAAAGCCAACCAGGTCCATTTTATTTACCGCAACGACAAAGTGACGTAATCCTAATAAAGAGGCAATAAAGGCATGGCGTTTAGTTTGGGTTTGCACCCCATAACGTGCATCAACCAAAATAACCGCTAGGTCACAGGTAGATGCACCCGTTGCCATGTTACGCGTGTACTGTTCATGACCTGGAGTGTCAGCAATAATGAACTTACGTTTTTCACTGGAAAAATAGCGATAAGCGACGTCGATAGTAATGCCTTGCTCACGCTCAGCCTGTAATCCGTCTACCAATAACGCGAGATCAATAGCTTCACCAGTAGTGCCCATTTTAGCGCTATCACTTTTCAGGCTTGCAAGTTGATCTTCATAAATCTGGGCGCTGTCATGCAGTAAACGGCCAATTAAGGTACTTTTACCATCATCGACACTGCCACAAGTTAAAAAACGCAGTAAGCCTTTATTCTGCTGTAATGCTAAATATTCTTTTACACCGTGTAGTTGGATCTCTGCCGCCATGCGGTCAGTATTAGTTTTTGCTTGGTCCATAATCTTTCTCACTCAAATTCGTTCGCATGCTGGATAGGTAAAATAACCCTGTTCAATGACTTAGAAATAGCCTTGACGCTTTTTCTGCTCCATTGATGCACTTTGGTCTGAATCAATTAAGCGCCCTTGACGTTCACTTGAGCGAGTTAACAGCATCTCTTCAATAATTTTCTCTAAGGTATCAGCTTCTGATGGCATCGCCGCGGTTAACGGATAACAACCTAAGGTTCTAAAACGAACTCGTTCAACCGATTCAACATCACCCTCTTCAATAGGCATACGATCGTCATCTTTATAAATGAGCTGACCGCCTTTGTTCACTACGGTACGAGGCGCAGCAAAATATAACGGCACAATTTCGATGTTCTCTTGATAGATGTATTGCCAAATATCCAGCTCGGTCCAGTTTGATAATGGGAACACACGAATACTTTCGCCCTTATTTACCGCGCCGTTATAAGTGCGCCATAACTCTGGACGTTGGTTTTTTGGATCCCAGCGGTGGTGTTTGTCACGGAACGAATACACCCGCTCTTTCGCGCGAGACTTTTCTTCATCACGACGAGCACCGCCAAAAGCAGCATCAAATCCATACTGATTTAACGCTTGCTTTAAACTTTGAGTTTTCATGATATCTGTATGTTTAGCACTGCCATGGGTAAATGGGCCCACGCCTTGTTCAACGCCTTCTTGGTTGGTGTGAGTCAACAACTCAAAACCAAATGCTTTAGCTTGCGCGTCACGAAACGCGATCATCTCTTTAAATTTCCAACCGGTATCAACATGCAGTAATGGAAATGGAATTTTACCTGGGTAAAATGCCTTACGCGCAAGATGCAACATAACCGATGAATCTTTACCAATAGAATAAAGCATCACAGGGTTACCAAACTCAGCTGCAACTTCACGAATAATCTGGATGCTTTCAGCTTCCAGTTGTTGTAAATGGCTTAACGAACGGCCTGCCATGATGATTCTCCATTACCTAAATATGCTGCAAAAAAGCAGCGGGTTAAATTATTTGACTACAGCGCCTTGGCGACTGAGTCTAAATCTGTTTTTTGTTGCGCTGTAAGTGGGTCAAACCAATTCAAACTGTCAGCTAATTCAACGACTTCACCAATAATCATCAGTGCAGGCATCTGCAAGGCAGGATCGGCGGCTAGTCGTGCCAGCTCACCTAATTTACCGATAAACCGCTGTTGTGATGAGGTGGTGGCGTTAGACACTATCGCTACTGGCGTATCAGCACTGCGGCCAGCATTAATCAAACCATCACTGATAATATTAGCGTTTAATATACCCATATATACCACTAAGGTGTTGTTAGAGTTAGCATAACCTTGCCAATCCATCGGGCGGCTCGCTAACTGGCAGTGACCCGTAATAAAGGTAACGCCTTGAGCATAGTCACGATGTGTTAGGGGAATACCGGCGTAAGCTGCAGTGCCGCTGGCCGCAGTAATGCCAGGAACCACCTCAAAAGCAATACCCGCTGCCACTAAGGTTTGTAACTCTTCGCCACCGCGGCCAAAAATAAACGGATCGCCACCTTTCAAGCGCACAACATTTTTACGGGTAAACGCTTTCGTCACTAATAGCTGATTAATGTCTCCTTGAGCAGCACTGTGTTTACCTGCGCGCTTACCCACAGCGATTTTTTCAGCATCACCAGGGATTAAATCTAAAATATCTTGGCTCACTAATGCGTCATACAGCACAGCATCAGCATTCTTTAGGATGCGATAGGCTTTTAGCGTTAGCAGTTCAACGTCACCAGGACCTGCACCAACTAACCACACTTTGCCTTTGGCTTTTTGCCCCAGCATAGATACTAATTCCATCACATTTACCTCAAGATATTTGACCATGATCGAATATAGCGTTTTCTATATTCCATATACAATAGTTAATAGTTAGTTTTTATAACTAAATAGAATATGAGATTATTTGTTTGCTGTTTAATCGATGTCATATGCAAAAATGTATAAAATGATCTACTAGAATCAAAACAATTGTTAACTTAATTCGACAAATCTCTAGCAATTGATGACAATGAACTTCGAAAGATACTCATACTAAGAATCACATTAAAATTACTATTAATTATGCTTATGGATGATGCAATGATAAAAAGCACACAATATCTTGGACTCTCGTTGTTGTTATGGGGTTATAGCTCGATAGCCCTTGCAGAAGATTCTTTAGTCGACGAACGTGTAAAAGGAGAGCTGGCAACATCTGAAAAGCCGTTTGTGATCACTCCGCACAAAGCTAATTATCTACTTCCTGTTACCTACCAAACCAGAACCAACTCATTGCCATTTGAAATTAAATACCCAGATGAAGATTTCAGCATTGATAACTTAGAAGCAAAGTTCCAAATCAGTTTTAAGTTTCCGATTATGTATAACGTTTTTGGTGATAATGGCCATTTGTTCTTTGCCTACACCAATCAATCATATTGGCAAGTTTACAATGAAGAAGCTTCATCGCCATTTCGTGAAACCAATCATGAACCTGAAGTATTTATGTTATTTAATAATGATTGGAAAATTGCTGGCTTTACCAACTCATTTTTAGGTGTGGGGGCTGTGCATCAGTCTAATGGTCAAACCAATCAATTATCGCGCAGCTGGAACCGAATATACGGCAGCGCAATATTCGACCGTGGTCCTTTCGCTCTCGGACTTAGAGTGTGGTGGCGTATCCCTGAAGATGCAAAAGAAGACATTAATTCAGCTAAAGGCGATGACAATCCAGACATCGGCAGTTACATGGGTAACTTCGAACTGACGGGAGTATACGGCTTAGATGAGCACCGCTTTACCATGCTACTGCGTAACAACTTACGCGATAATAATCGCGGTGCAGTTGAATTGACCTGGAGCTACCCGATTATTGGTACTTTGCGTGTTTATACTCAATATTTTAATGGTTACGGTGAAAGCTTAATTGATTATAACCATCATAATCAGCGAATTGGTATCGGTATTGCGTTAAACGATTTGTTGTAACACAGCCACTCAATATCAAAAAGGTGACCACATGGGTCACCTTTTTTATTACTAATTTGTTGAAATCACCAAGTGACCTTATTTTGTATTGGCTTTACTGTTGACCTTAGAACCAATGACTAAGCCTTTATCAGTAAAGTCTACCGACATCTGTAAACGCATGTTGTAGTCTTTTAACATAAGCATTTCTTCTGGCATTGGTTCGCCACTCATTTCGACCATATCAACTAACGGGGCAAACATTTTCTGATAATCAACCGCCATGTTAAAGAATCCGTTAGACTCAAGCGATTGCTTATACATTAAATCAGCAAGTTCTGTGCCTCTGTCGCCAGTGTAAGCCACTAAATGATTGCCCTTGATGGCTAATTTAGCGCTCACACCAAGTTCAGGAGGTAACATCAGCATTGGGGTAATATCAACCGGATCGCCGTTATCTTTTAAGTCGATATTCGCAAGAGGCGGATAAAATGGCTTAAGCATGTCGACTAACATCATCGGTTTTTCAGCCGAGACACTGATTAATGCATCTAACGTTTCAAAGCTAGGTTGGCCATTATTGTCAGCTAACTTGTAATCGGCAAGTGTCACACTAATGCCTTTAACGCCATTAGCCATACCTGTCATCATTCCCAACATAGCAGGATTTAACTCACTCAACTGTAATTGCATTTGAGCCAACGCAGCACACTGATATTGCGGAGTTTGTAAATCGGTCCACACCTCATTCAATGCTGGTGCCAGTTGATTAACATCAACCCCCAGCGCAACCGATAAGATGTTGTCATGACCTTTAGTGGTAAATGATGGCACAAAGCCACGCATTTTATTTAATGCCGACAGGATGACTTGGTTGTTACTCTCAAACACCATAGAGGCATCAATGTTGCTTTCTTCACGACTAATCGAATATGAGTTTAATCCCATGACACTGCGCGGCCAGTTAGCTGCTATGCCATTTAACTCAGTTTGACACACAGGTGTTTTCAGTTCAGCAAATGGATCTTCGCCCTCAATTTCAATCATTTTGGTCATTTGCTTGGCTAGCATGTTACCGTCTGTTGATGTCAGACCTTTAACCAGTTCAACATGGTTAATAAAGCTTATGCTGTCTTGCATAAAACCATGTGCATTCGCGATGTCTTGCAATATGGTAGTTGCACTAATTGGATGTTCAACTTTCTTTTCACCCAATGCAGTTTCAAGTAATTCAGCTTGGTTAAATGACGTATTCAATGTCACGGTTAACCAGTTATCTTTAACAGCAAAGACGATATCTATGTGTTCTTCATCATCTGCATTGGTTAATGCATACCCACGATACTCAACAGAACCAGACTGACCTACAGTGTGAGTTAAGCCACTTTCCTGCTCGGCGCGATCAAGTTCCGCCCAAAATGCTGCAGGATTACTCAACTCAATTTTCATTACCGGCAATGCGCCTAAGGTATAAAAATAACTCTGAATGGTATCGGGTAAACCGTAAGTCGATAGCAAGGTTTCTGGTTCAGACAATACGCTCATGTATTGCTTGTATAAACTGACAAAAAAGCGCTCTTTTGCTGATGAATTCTCATCTAAAGGCAGCATTTTATCAACGTCATAAGCTTGATAATTACCTGCAATGCTATACAAATAATCTTTTAACGGAAATGGAACCAGCTGCGCAGAAAACGCTAATGTATCA
The DNA here is from genome assembly GCF_014164185.1 of Shewanella sp. SG44-6. Taxonomy (NCBI): domain Bacteria; kingdom Pseudomonadati; phylum Pseudomonadota; class Gammaproteobacteria; order Alteromonadales; family Shewanellaceae; genus Shewanella; species Shewanella sp. SG44-6. Next base: position 57,424 of record NZ_JACJER010000003.1, read on the forward strand.
GCAGGGATATAGTCCAACATGGGGTCGTTTTTAACCACTGACGTCCCTTGTTGTGACAAAAGATATCCACCAGCACCAACAGCCAATACCACAGCAGCAATTGCCATTTTATTCATTTATAAACTCCAATTTATATTATTGTTAACTCTTCCTTGAAATGAGTTAGCATTTGAAAATTTGTTATCTTTTGAGATAAGTATTATCGATTCCACCGATAAACTGCGGAATAATTTAGCACTAAATGTTAACAAACGCATTAAACCTTACCTTATTGCATACGACTTATGCAGCAAAAACGAATATCGCACTATCAAAGCACGACATTATGCTGCCAAGTTTAGAAGTCAATAGCACAAGTTTATTCATGGCGAGGGGGCGTAAAAAACAGTAAGCAGATGATAAATTAAAAGTCGGTTTTCCCGATAACTCTTCAATAGAGAGTTATCGGGAACAACCTAATCGATTGCTTATACGCTAACAAGTCAATCAATGTGCTCGAGGATGCGAGCGAAGCTTTTGAAGGTACGTGGATTGCAAAAACAATCCCAAAACGTCAACAAAAACCATCTACGGGGACTTCTAAATCTAGACTACTATCGGCGCGGATGCATGAAAATTTAAATAAAATTTAATTCTTTTTTATTCATGCTAAGTAAATTAATCAATTAGCGAAAATACTGTGTATACCATCGCCCAAAACAGCATCAATCGCACCAGTCATATTGTGGCGATAACCTATTACCATGTGATGAAATAAGAGTAGATTGCAACAAAGTTCAATCTTATAAATGATTGAAAATCGGCTTACGAAATACGCCTTATTAAACAGAAGCTCATTAACAGAAATAGTAACCTAGCAGCACAGCAAAGAGTAAACACATTCATCTGCATTTGACTGCGGATGAATGCAATACTTTACGGTAAATAGCTTAAGCCTAAATATCGAAATGCAAACCACATTCACGCTGTAAACCATTAAAGCGCGTGTCTTCTTCAGACATGCCTAACTCCAGCGGCTTACTTGAGTGAGTATCTCCAACCGACACATAGCCTTGCTCCCACAATGGATGATATGGCAAGTCATGCTCGGTTAAATATAGGTGCACATCTTTATTGCTCCACTCAATAATAGGCAATAACTTAAAGCGTTTACCGCTAATGGCCAAAATCGGCAAGGCTTCACGGGTACTAGACTGACTACGACGTAAACCCGCAAACCAAGTGCCAACATTGAGTTCAGCTAATGCACGCTGCATTGGCTCAACTTTATTGATGCGGTTATATTTCTCCAACCCATCAATCCCCTGCTGCCACAGCTTACCAAAACGCGCTTCTTGCCACGCCTGGGTTTGGCCCGCTTGGTACACTTTAAGATTCAGGTTTAAGCGCTCAGTTAACTGGTCAATAAATTGATAAGTCTCAGCAAATAAATAACCCGTGTCAGTTAAAATTACTGGAATATCACTTTGCGCCTGAGTCACCATGTGCAGCATCACTGCACCTTGAATACCAAAGCTAGACGATAGCGCATGCTCACCAGGTAGGTAGGCTAAGCCCCAAGCCACTCGCTGCTGCGCCGTTAAGCCTGCTAAAAACTGGTTAATCCTTTCTAGCGCTGCAGTTTGCTCAGCTTTAGGCGCTGATAACAACGCCTGCAATTGAGCCGGAGTGATAGAATGATCGACGGCTGCACTTGTTGATGCAGTCGTTACCACGTCATTACGCATGAAAATCCTTAGCGGCGTCATTAACCGCCTTCACTACGCCAATGCGCACAGTGAAGTTACCAAAGGTTTCGCCAGCATCACGTTCGGTGGCGTAACGGCCAAACAAGCCATCCAATTCAGCTAAAATTTCAGCTTCTTGAATGTTTTCTTTATGCATTTTATTTAACCGCGTACCTTCAAAGCTGGCACCTAAATACAAGTTATAACGTCCTGGAGCTTTACCCACTAAGCCAATTTCGGCGGCAAATGGACGAGCACAACCGTTTGGACAGCCCGTCATACGCACCACAATTGATTGCTCACTAATGCCATGTTTCGCCTGTAGTGCATCGATATGATCAATAAACTCAGGGAAGTAACGCTCAGCTTCAGCCATCGCTAATGGGCAAGTTGGTAATGCCACACAGGCAATTGAATGACCGCGTGTACCACTTAACACTTGACCTAATAAGCCGTGCTTGCGCGCTAGACCTTCAATTTCGGCTTTATCTTCTGCCGCAACACCCGCAATAATCATGTTTTGATTAGATGTCATGCGAAAATCGCCTTTATGGATTTTAGCAATTTCACGTAAACCCGTTTGCAAGGTTTGGCCAGGCATGTCTTTAATACGGCCGCTTTCAATAAATAAAGTTAAGTGGAACTTGTTATCGATACCTTCAACCCAGCCATAACGATCGCCGCGATCACCAATGATCACATCACGCTTTGGCTCAAAGTTAACCCCAGCACGCTTTTCCACTTCCGCTTTAAAGGCATCATATCCGTGGTCAACAATGGTGTACTTCAAACGCGCACGTTTACGGACAACACGGTTACCCCAGTCACGCTGAACTGTCATTACGGCTTCGGCAAACTTAGTCACATCCTCAGTTTTAATAAAACCAAAATCGTCAGCTAAGCGTGGGAAGGTTTCAACTTCACCGTGGGTAGAGCCCATGCCGCCGCCAGCAACCAAGTTGAAACCAACCAATTCACCCGCTTCTGCTACCGCAATAAAACCAAGGTCGTTGGTGTATACATCAACATCATTATGTGGCGGAACGGCGACAGCCATTTTAAATTTACGTGGCAAATAGGTTTTGCCGTAAACAGGTTCAACGGTTTCGGTACCTAATAGCTTCTCTTCATCTAACCAAATTTCAGCATAAGCGCGAGTGTGTGGTAATAGATGATCCGATAAATGCTTTGCCACCGCATATGCTTGCTCATGCAGTTTAGACTCAACCGGGTTTGGGTTACACATCACGTTACGGTTTACATCACCACAAGCAGCAATAGAATCAAGTGCTGCGCGATCAAGACCTTGGATCAAGTTTTTTAGATTACGCTTAGGAATGCCGTGGTACTGAAACGTTTGACGCGTGGTTAAACGAATGCTGTTTGAGGTGGTTAGCGTAGATGAAATTTTATCCACTTCTAACCATTGTGCTGGGGTACAGATACCACCAGGTACCCGTGCTCGAAGCATAAAGCTATGCAATGGCTCTAACTTTTGCTCTTTACGTTCATTACGTAAATCGCGATCGTCTTGCTGATAAAAACCGTGGAATTTGATCAACTGCTGATCGCCATCACTAAACGATCCTGTTACTTGGGTATCTAAACCCTCTTGGATATCACCGCGTAAATAATCACTGTCGATTTTTAAGTATTCGTTTAACGCTAACTTTTGCTCACTCATGGCCTAGGCCTCTCTTAATTCTGTTCAATTCAGTAGTGCGATTGGGTTGCTAGATTTGTGCTAACAACCGAGGTCGAATTTAGTACACGTCTTTTTGGTAGCGTTTTTCACTACGTAGTGTTTCAAAGTAAGCTTCTGCGTCATCAGCACTTAAGCCCCCCTGTTCAACCGCAATATTGACTAATGCTTGATGGACATCTTTTGCCATACGTTCTGCGTCACCACAGATATACACATGGGCGCCATTTTGTAGCCACTGCCACAACGTTTCGGCTTGTTCTGCAATGCGATGCTGAACATACACTTTATGAGCTTGATCGCGTGAGAAAGCCACATCTAAACGCGATAAATCGCCATTTTTAAGATACTGCTGCCACTCAACTTGGTACAAGAAATCTTGTTCAAAATGCGGGTTACCAAAGAATAACCAGCTATCACCCGAGGTGCCGTCAGCAGCACGTTGCTGCATAAAGGCGCGGAAAGGCGCAACACCAGTACCAGGACCCACCATGATCACCGGTGTGTTTGGATTTTCGGGTAAACGGAAATGGTTATTAGACTCAACATAGACCTTAACGTGTTGGCCTTCTTCAGCCGAGGCTAAGAAATGCGATGCACCACCAAAACGAGCTTGGCCTTGACGTTCGTCTTCAACCAACGCGACCGTTAAGTGTACTTCTGCTTCCACTTCGGCTTGGCTAGAGGCAATTGAATATAAGCGTGGCGTGATTGGGCGCAACATATCAACTAACTGTGTCGCGCTTACCTTTGCCGGATAAGCAGCCACTAAATCGGCAAATTGATGTTTAATAATAAACTGTCTGATGTGTTCTTTGTCTTCACAAATGGCAGCAAGTTGTGCATTACCACTCAACTCAGCCCATGTTTTCACTAGGCCTGGGTATAACTGAGTTAATTCTTTCTTATCGGTTAACGCAGCTTTTAATGATAGTGACTCTTTCGACACTGTGACATTATCGTCTGCAGCTAAACCGAGCGCGGCGATCACTTCATCAACAAGTACTTCGTTATTGCTAAACCACACACCTAACGCATCGCCGACTTGATAAGTTAATCCCGACTCGCCTAAGTCAATTTCAACATGGCGTACATCACGATCAGAACCTCGACCAGTAATTTTTTGGCTTACCAATACTTCAGCGGTATAGGGATTTTGCTTGGTGTATTCACTTTCACCCGTAACAGATGCGGCACCAATTGACACCACATTTGCACTTGAGGCTTGAATGTACGGCTTAACAGTTTCGACAACACTGTCCTGCCATTGTTGTGAAATATCTTCATAGTCAACATCACATTCTACCAAAGGTAATAATGATGTTGCCCCTAATGCACTTAAACGCGCATCAAAGTCTTTACCTGTTTGGCAGAAAAACTCATAGCTTGAATCACCTAGCGCTAACACAGAATAATGTAGTTTATCTAGTTTAGGGGCACGCTTTGAAGCTAAAAACTTGTGTAACTCAATGGCATCATCAGGCGCTTCACCTTCACCATGGGTGCTGACAACTAATAGCAAGATGGTTTCTTGCTTTAACTGACGCACATTGTATTCACCCATTGATGTCAAATTAACCGCATAACCTTGCGCCTGCGCTTTAGCCGCTAACTCTTTGGCAACACCACGGCCGTTACCCGTTTGGCTACCGTATAAAATTGTAACTGTTGGGGCTGTACTTGTCTCTGCTGTCGTCTCGACACCGCTTTGACCATGATTAGCACTCGCCGCTAGATAACCGCTGACCCATGCGAGCTGAACTGAAGATAATTCTGATGTGAGTTGTTTTAGCTTATCGATTTGTCCTTGAGACAAAGGCGAAGCTAAAGCTGAAAGTTCTTTTAACAACATAAGACGGCCTTATAACAGTGTAATGTGGAACAGCTTACTCCTGAGTATCAAAACAAAAAAAGAATAAAAGATAATTTTTTATTCCATTTAGGAATATGCAAAGTTGTTTTTTTAAGCTACAAAAGTGTGGCGCAGTTAAAAGTTTTTAAATTACCTCTATTTAAAACCAAGTAATTAGCCCAAAGGCACTTGTACCGAACACGCTTCCTGTCGCAAGCTAGGAGGTTCAATTAACTGATGAATAATGTTCAGCTTGATTGTTCTCTGAGTAAAACGACGTGCAAATACAATGTAACTATGTCAGCGTAAAGCCATTGATTAAATAGTTTACCCGACTTCAATGTTTACATGCTGCACTTTTTCTATCATTAAAGTGTCCATGTTAGGCTGTAATACTCAAACGGAATGGTCTATTGGTGGGGAACAACAATAGACGGTCTTTTTATCAACCATCAGGAAACAGTCATGCAGATTGGAATACCGAGAGAAAGTATCGAAGGTGAAACTCGAGTCGCCGCGACTCCAGCCACTGTGATACAACTAATAAAACTCGGCTTTAGTGTGGCAATTGAAGCACAGGCAGGTGTGAAATCAAGCTTCGATAATGCTGCATTTGAAGCCGCTGGGGCAGATGTTGTCGACAGCGTCTATCAAGCGGACTTTATTTTTAAAGTCAATGCGCCAAGTGATGAAGAAATCGCTCAAATGAAGCCAGGCACTACCCTGGTAAGTTTTATTTGGCCAGCACAAAACCCTGAGCTTGTTGAAAAACTGTCAAGTCACAATATTACTGTGATGGCGATGGACATGGTGCCGCGTATCTCACGCGCACAATCACTCGATGCTTTATCATCGATGGCCAACATTGGTGGTTATCGCGCGGTGATCGAAGCAGCTCACGAGTTTGGTCGTTTCTTTACTGGGCAAATTACCGCCGCAGGTAAAGTCCCACCAGCCAAAGTATTAGTTATTGGTGCTGGTGTAGCCGGTCTTGCCGCTATTGGCACAGCAGGCTCGCTAGGCGCCATAGTTCGCGCATTTGACACCCGCCTTGAAGTGGCGGAGCAAATTGAGTCAATGGGCGGCAGTTTCTTAAAGCTTGAATTTGAAAATAAAGAAGGCGGATCGTCAGACGGCTACGCAAAAGTGATGTCAGAAGAATTTATAGCCGCTGAAATGGCGCTCTTTGCCGAACAAGCTAAAGATGTCGATATTATTATCACCACCGCATTAATTCCGGGTCGCCCGGCGCCAAAACTGATCACCAAAGACATGGTCGATACCATGAAACCTGGCTCAGTGATTGTTGATTTAGCGGCAGCCACGGGCGGTAACTGTGAATATACCGTCACTGGTGAGCGCTTTATTACTGACAACGGCGTCAAGGTATTAGGTTATACCGACCTGCCAGGTCGTTTACCGGCGCAATCGTCACAACTTTATGGCACTAACTTAGTCAACTTGATGAAGCTAATGTGTAAAGCCAAAGACGGTAACGCAGTACTCGATTTTGATGATGTAGTAATGCGCAATATGACCGTGACCCGTGGCGGCGAAATTACTTTCCCACCACCAGCGATTTCAGTGTCTGCCGCGCCGCAAAAACCAGCGGCCAGCATCGAGCCTAAAGCGGCGAAAGTCGATAAGGCACCGTCAAAACTTAAATACATTTTAGGTGTGTTAGGTCTTGCCGGCTTTGCAGCTGTCGCTTCGGTTGCCCCCGCTGAGTTCTTGTCGCATTTCACCGTGTTCATCCTAGCCTGTGTGGTGGGTTATTACGTGGTGTGGAATGTGTCGCACTCATTGCATACGCCGTTAATGTCGGTCACTAATGCGATTTCAGGCATTATTGTGGTCGGGGCGTTATTGCAAATAGGTCAAGGTTCAGCATTAGTCACGGCGCTTGCGTTTGTCGCGGTGCTTATTGCCAGTATCAACATCTTTGGCGGGTTTACCGTCACTCAGCGTATGCTGAAGATGTTCCGTAAAGATTAAGGAGTCATATCGTGTCTCAAGGACTGGTTACAGCATCTTATATCATTGCCGCGGTGTTTTTTATTCTCAGCTTAGCTGGATTATCAAAACAAGAAACCGCCAAGAATGGTAATTTATTTGGCATTATCGGGATGGCGATTGCACTCATTGCCACCATCCTCAATCCTGCTACAAGTGGCGTAGAATGGATTATTCTTGCCATGGTTATTGGTGGATCGATTGGTATTCGCTTAGCATTAAAAGTTGAAATGACTGAAATGCCAGAGCTAGTGGCTATTTTGCACAGCTTTGTGGGCTTAGCAGCAGTATTAGTTGGCTTTAATAGCTTTATTGATATTCAGCCACATGAAGTGTCGGAAATTGTCGTCGTTATGGGACAAGATCTCAACACTACGCTCGAAACCGCAAAAGCGGCATTTGCCCAAGCAAGTCAAGCTCAACAAACACAGCATTTAACCGGCGCCATGCTTAACATTCACTTGGTCGAAGTGTTTTTAGGCATCTTTATTGGTGCAGTTACCTTCACAGGTTCGATTGTGGCTTTTGCTAAGCTACGTGGTTTGGTGTCATCAAAAGCATTAATGCTGCCGCATCGTCATAAATTAAATTTATTGGCTGTTGTGGTGTCGTTTATTCTGATGGTGCTATTTGTTCAAGCTGGCGGTGCAATCACACCACTGATTCTGATGACATTAATTGCGTTTGCATTTGGTTGGCATTTAGTCGCATCAATTGGCGGTGCAGACATGCCAGTTGTGGTGTCTATGCTGAACTCATATTCAGGTTGGGCAGCAGCAGCGGCCGGTTTCATGCTATCAAATGACTTACTGATTGTCGTCGGTGCACTTGTGGGCTCGTCGGGTGCAATTCTGTCTTACATTATGTGTAAAGCAATGAACCGCTCGTTTATTTCAGTTATTGCCGGTGGTTTTGGTAATGACAGTGTTGCCTCTTCAGGCGATGACACTGTTGGCGAATACCGTGAAACAACCGCTGAAGATGTCGCTGATATGCTAAAAGCATCTGATACCGTCGTTATCACCCCTGGCTATGGCATGGCTGTGGCTCAAGCTCAGTACCCTGTCGCTGAAATCACTAAAAAGCTGCGAGCGTTAGGTATAAAAGTGCGCTTTGGTATTCACCCTGTCGCAGGTCGTTTACCTGGTCATATGAACGTACTTCTTGCAGAAGCTAAAGTGCCTTATGACATAGTGCTGGAAATGGACGAAATCAACGAAGACTTTAGCAGTACTGATACCGTGCTAGTCATAGGTGCCAACGATACGGTTAACCCCGCAGCGATGGAAGATCCAACTAGCCCTATCGCGGGCATGCCAGTATTAGAAGTATGGAAAGCACAAAATGTCATTGGCTTTAAACGTTCAATGAATACGGGTTATGCCGGTGTACAAAATCCATTGTTCTTCAAAGACAATACGCAAATGTTGTTTGGTGATGCTAAGGACAGTGTTGAGGCGATTCTTAAAGCCTTATAAGGTTATCTTTTAATGCTAAAATACCAGCAGCTTGCTGGTATTTTTTTGTTTAAGAACCCGCTAAACTAGAACGATTAGACTCTATAGGATTATTGATGACACCGCAGGACGTCATTACTCAATTACAGCTTGAACTTGCGCAACAAGAGCAAAAAATCAAGCAATTAGAGTATGAAAATAATCGGCTTACTCTATTGAATAAACGAGTAAACGAACAACTCAGTGCCACGCTAGATCGCACTGGCTTATGTTTGTGGGAGCAACATATTCCCACAGGCAATTTAACTATTTTTAATCAACAATGGGGACACCTCCTCGGTTTTACTCGCGAAGAGCTACCCGCCCATATCGACAGCTGGAAAAACAATCTCCACCCTGAAGATAAAAACTGGGTTATCCAGGCCTTTGACAACCATGTTGCAGGTAAAGCCGAAACCTATCACGCCGTGCACCGAATGATACACAAAGATGGCAGTGTTTCTTGGGTTTCTGATCGTGGCCGTATTGTTGAATATGACATTGACGGTAAACCGCTGCGCATTATGGGCACCCATATTGATGTCACTAAAGAAAAACGTTACGAGGAAGACCTCGCTAAGCGAGCTCATCGTGATCAGTTAACTCATCTCCTCAATCGAAATGCTCTCATCGAAGTATTTGAGCAAGGAAGAAAAGCTACCCCTCCCCATAAGGGCGCCCTTTGCTTCATCGATTTAGACGGTTTTAAGATGATTAATGATCGCTTAGGACACAGATATGGCGATAGCATATTAATCCATGTCGCAGATCATATTTGCCAGGTATGTGAGCAGGTTTTTAGTACTACTGATAGCGCCCAGTTTCAACATCACTATGTGGCTCGATTTGGTGGTGATGAGTTTGTTATTTTAGCCCATTCCAATAACGTTGAATTATTAACAACCATGGCTAAAACATTGTTATCACATTATCAACACCCCATAGAATTAGAGGGAGAAACCATTAAAATTGGCCTCAGTATTGGTATCAGTCTGTTTGATGAGTTAGACCATTTTTCGAATGTTTGCGAGCAGGCTGATAAAGCCATGTACAGTATTAAAAAAGATGGCAAACATAACTTCTTATTTTGGTAAATACGACTCTCAAAGTAGCGAGCCTTGGTAACTTAAGCCTTAACATGACGATGATTAATCTCAATTCGCTTAAGCGTGCAAGTTAATTAAATAAGCCAATCTTATGCGACTAGGATATGCTGCAGACTTAAAAGATGAGTTCAACGCTAAAGCCTAACTGGACAAAATAGGTAAGGAATTGATATATATGGAAATGCATTATTATCTGTCACTAAAAGCCATCTTAAACCGTTACCATGCTTAGCCTAATCTGGCTATCGACATAGTCATCGGGTGAGTGTATTTGGCGTTTTACAGTAAACTCTCGCTCAACTACTGATTTTATTAATTACTTTGTTTGCCCTACGCTTTCGCTTTCTTGTTACTGAATGTTGAGTAACAAATACCATATGCGACAGCAGGCAACTGACCAATAAGAATTATTGTTTATGTTTTTATCACCTTATTTTACCAAGCAAGATCAAAGCGTATTTATTTCGGCTCAACAAGCCAGTGACTTCGCAAAAAAAATCGCTGGCGATTTTAATCCTATCCATGATGTGGGCGCTAAACGTTTTTGCGTACCGGGCGATTTATTGTTTGCCCTCGTGCTGACCCAATATGGCTTAAGCCAAAATATGCAATTTAAGTTTGCTGGCATGGTAGGTGACAATGTTGAACTTCACGTTGATAAGAGTGTTGGCGAAAAATTTAGTATTAGTGACACCAAAGGTAAAGAATATCTGCATATTCAACGTCAAGGTGAAGTGTGTAAATGCGATATACAAACTGCCGCATTCATTCAAAGCTATGTGGCTTTTTCAGGCTTAAATTTTATTCATGTACTTGTGCCAATGATGAAGCAACACAAAGTAATGATTAATCCTGATCGTCCATTAGTCATTTATGAAAGTATGTCTTTTCATTTAGATAACTTTGATTTCAGTACTATCAGTTTGCATTTGGTTAAGCAAAACTTAGTCATTGATGGTAAGCGTGGTGATGTTACCCTTACCTTTGAACTGCAAAGCGAAGGCAAGGTTATCGGTAGCGGCGTAAAAACATTAGTATTAAGTGGATTACGTGAGTTTGATGACGAGAAAGCACAAGACATGTGTGACAGATACGAAAGCAGAAGCTGGCATAAATAAACAGTAACTTCATCGTAGAAGAAATACCATACCGTAATGATATCTGCTCGATTCAGTATATTGAAGGCTCAGATGCCAATACGGGATGGTTGTTTCGATGCGGTATTGATCATAATGTCAATTTGAACATCGATTTGTTACTAACAGGGTAAAAATTTAAATAGCCAAACGTTTGGTGCATATAACAACTTAGTCAAATATTGTGTATGACTTATTGTTAATCTACGCTGCCATCTTGCAACAAAACCAATGCACTACTGCCGATAAGTTGTTCAACGCATTGGCGTCCTTTCTCAGCAAAATGACTCATAGCAACCTCACTCACAACATTAAGCGAATTTAGCTTTTTGATGTTTTGATCAGTACTGGCACATAAACTGAAAAACAGTTGTAAAACTGCTTTTCGATCAGGTTGTTGCATCACTTCTCCCCATGATTGCTCTAATACCTCTAGCGAAGAGAAATCGAGTCCTTCAATAAAAAACTGCCCAATACGTTGATCTAAACGCACTAGGAATTCTGTTTTACGAGGAAAGTGATGACTAATACCCGTACGACTGATCCCGGTGGCAGCAGACAACGTGGTATACGACATCGCCTCAAAACCAATCGTGAGTATTTGTTTAAAGGCTTCATCTAAAATTTGGTTAACGGTTAACTCAGTTTCAACTCGCGAACGTTTGGCCATAAACTTGGTCTCTCTAATTATTTTTGGTGCAAGAGCTTACCAGACCAAACTAGAAAATTCTGCTATGAATTAGCAAATTTACAACATATTTAACCGTACAATATCCAGATAGACAGGACAAAACAGAACATTATCGCGATAACGATTTATTTACCTCTTTAAAATCAAAGGTTATTAGAAAACACTATAGAATGAACTGCATACGGTAAAAAATAGGCGCAATAAGCGTTTACAAACTACTTTACCGTTGAGAATTGATTTTTCAACCATCGCTGTGATTCAGCCTTACCCATTAAACGATCCAAAGTCGGTGACAACACTTGGATGAGTTCGGGCTGACGCCAAAATATATACCCAGGTAGAGACTGAACTGCGCTAAAAGTACGTTGGACTAAGCTAGAAAACTCGCCCATGTCACGCGTAGACCATAGCGGCATTAATGGATAAACTGCGGTGATAAAATCTTCATAGCGAGTAAAATCGAGCAATTGCTGGGCATTATAATGGCTGAGCACTATTTGAAGTTGTGGTGCACTCCAATGTGACAAATTACCGCTGTCATTAATAAGTGCCAGATTACGTCGATGAAACTGCTGCCAAGCTAAATCGAGCTGATGATAATGCTGCGCAATCTGCCACAGAAGGTACAAATCGGCTAGCCACTCATGCTGATATTCGCTTAAAGAGGAAGGTAAAATAGTGCCTTGCAAGGTAATATTATATAAATGACCTATTTCATGCCACAAGGTTAATTGGGCTTGTTTCACTAATGGCAACTGATAAGTGACTAGACCAATAGAGCCACTCTGCTCGAGCATGTCTCTAGCTCGATTAATCACAATAACCCCTGCTACAGTGTCATGTTCAGCAACCAGTACCATCGCACTTTTACGCCCAATCGCGCGGCGAATATTGGCAACAGAAAAAGCCGTTTGTTGTTGTAATGAAGCAGGCAGTAACCCGACACACAGCTCAAGAGCAGGTAAATAACACACGAGTGCTTGTTTGGAGGCGACGGGGGTAAAATAAGCTTGGCGAATCGTCTGATCCGCCAAACTATCTACTGCACGGATCTGAGTGGTGATGACAGGGTCTATCGCCACAGATTGACTGACACTTAGCTGGCCGGCATTAACAAAGTGACAAACCAATAACATTGCGCAAGCAAGGCTACAGCTTAATAACTTGAGTAATGCCCCTTGCCAGTATCTAAGCATCGACTACTTTTGTGACATAATATTTTGAATAATGGCAGTAGTGGACACCCCATCTTCAAATCCAAGCACCTCAACCTTACCGCCAGCGGCAATGACTTCCGCCCCGCCCGCAATGTCTTCCACTTTATAATCGCCACCTTTAACCAATGCATCGGGTAACAAGCGCGCAATAATCCGTTGTGGTGTATCTTCAGAGAATGGCACAACCCAATCTGCCGATGCGAGTCCCGCCAACACAGCCATGCGACGATCAACAGGGTTAACCGGACGTCCAGGGCCTTTTAAGCGTGTTACCGAGCTATCATCATTCACAGCCACGATAAGACGATCGCCCAAGGCTTTGGCTTGTTGTAAATAGCTTACATGGCCAGCATGGAGAATATCAAAACACCCATTGGTCATGACAATGCGCTCACCGCGTAAACGGGCCTGATCCATGGCATAAGCTAATTGATCTTCAGTCATTACGCCAAAGCCAGACTCGCCATGATTAAGCGCCAGTGCCTGAATCAGTTCAATACGGCTTACCGTTGATGTACCTAACTTACCCACAACCACACCTGCGGCAGTATTGGCAATCGCGCAAGCTTGCGCCAAAGTTGCACCTGCGGCAATCGAAGTTGCTAAAGCAGAAATCACCGTATCACCAGCCCCCGTAACATCGTGAACCTCACGGGCAACGGTTGGGATGTGCAATTCTGGTTGGTCTTGCGACACTAACGTCATCCCCTTTTCTGAACGAGTGACTAAAATCGCGCCAAAATCGTGTAACTTAATCAGTTTTTGGGCTTTTTCGATTAAATCATCTTCGCTAGTAACGCTACCAACAACCGCTTCAAACTCACTCATATTGGGGGTTATTAATGATGCACCATGATAACGGGCAAAATCATGTCCCTTAGGGTCAACTAAAACGGTTACCCCTTTAGCACGAGCTTTAGCGATAAACTCTTTCGGTTCATCGATAGCACCTTTGGCGTAATCTGACAGCACCAATACGTCAATATTATCTAAAATGGCTTCGCTTTGGGCGAATAATGCTTGGCTCGTGGCTTTATCAAATTGCTCTTCAAAATCTAAGCGGATCAACTGCTGATTACGTGACAATACCCGCAATTTAGTAATCGTCGGCTTGTCTGCTACCGTTAACCACTGCGGTTCAACGCCAAACACTTTAACCCCTTGGGTTAATGCTTGTGCGGTTTCATCTTGACCGACAATGCCCGCTAACTGGACATGTCCACCTAATGTCGCAATGTTTAATGCCACGTTGGCGGCGCCGCCGGGTCTATCTTCAATTTGGTTAATTTTAACAACAGGTACAGGGGCTTCGGGGGAAATGCGTCCCGTAGGGCCTACCCAATAGCGATCTAACATCACATCGCCAATCACTAAAACGCGCGCATTTTCAAAAGCTGGGAGAGAAACCTTCATGGTGTATTCGCTGTCTTGTAAAATTTAACCGTGATTGTACCTAATTTTCATCAAAATATGAGGTAGAATAACAAATAATTTTTGTGAACTAGACGAGTTGTCCGTGGTCGAGAAAGCCGAATTTTCTTCTGATTTATATCATCCTAAACACTGGCCTATGTGGTTTGGCGTCGGTTTAATGCGTTTAACTTTGCTATTACCTCTGTCTTGGCAAATGAAAATCGGCCGTGGTATTGGTCGATTAGTCATGAAAGTGGCAGCCGGAAGAACCCACACCGCTAAGCGTAATATCGATTTATGCTTTCCAGATATGAGCGATGCTGACAAACAGCAACTGCTTGAACGGACTTTTGAAGAAACCGGTAAAGCGGTATTTGACACCATTAACGCATGGTGGTGGTCAAACGAACGCGTGCAACAACACATGACTATTAAAGGCACTGAGTATGTTAGCCAAAGTTTAGACAATGGCAAAGGGGTGATTTTATTTGCAGTGCATTGTTTACCACTTGAAATGGGCGCGCGAATATTTGGCCAGTTTGCTCCGGGAATTGGCGTGTATCGTCCACATAACAATCCGGTGATGGAATACTTACAAGTTAAAGGTCGCTTACGTTCAAACAAAGGCTTAGTGCCTAAACGTGACGTTCGACAAATGATCCGCAGTTTGCGCAGTCCTGATGTTATTTGGTACACCGCCGATCAAGATTTTGGTCGTTCGAGCGCCGTATTTATCCCCTTTTTTGGCGTACCCGATGCCGCCACAATTACAGGCGCAACATCACTGGCAAGACTCGGTAAAGCCAATGTGGTGCCTTTTTTTGTTGAACGTAATAGCGATGATAAAGGCTATACCCTTGAAATCATGCCGCCTTTAGAGAATTTTCCTGGCGACAATGAAACAGACGACGCCATTCGTGGTAACCAGATTGTTGAACAGCTGATTAGCCGCAACAAAGCTCAATATATGTGGCTACATCGTCGTTTTAAAACTCGTCCAACCGAAGACACCCCATCGTTATATGACTGATGTGAGTTAATTGAGTGAGATGTTTGCTTATAAAGCGCCTTTGGGCGCTTTTTTTATCGACTCATTATGCCATGGGTTATCTCAAGGCCATCTTAATAACCGCACTTAGGCACAATGAGCACTCCCCCCAGACAAATAGCCCTCAAAGCATCACGCCCATAAAATCAATCTAGATTTTGTCGTGCAGCTAAATAGGCTAAAAATCTTAACCCTCTCAAGTCAACGCTCACGTTTAGGGGGCTAATATTGTGTGAGCAAACCGAACAATAATAACGATTAAAATATTCTTATTGAAACCGTTAAGACGACAGATTAGAGTTTAGCCAGTGTGTTTAGCTTTCTAAAGGATTATATGATTGCAGCAATTATAGGTGCGACGGGGTTAGTGGGTAATGCCTTGTTAACTCGCATCATTGAAAGTGAACAGTACAGTAAAGTCTTGGTCATTGGCCGTTCGGAACCTAATTTAGTAGAACACCAATTTGGTGAGCAAAAGGTGCAGTTTATTGGCTGCCAACTTGATGAGTTACATGAGCTTACCTTGGACGAAAAAGTTGATCATGCATTTTGCTGTTTGGGCACCACAATCAAACAAGCTGGCAGTGAAGAGGCCTTTATACAAGTCGACAAATTAGCCGTAGTAGCGTTTGCGAAACTCTGCCAAGCACAAGCGAATCCTGCGCTTAAATTTATGGTGGTAACCGCATTGGGCGCGAACGCTAAATCAACTGTGTTTTATAATCGAATTAAAGGTGAAGTAGAGCAAGTACTGAAGGCATTATCTTTACCCGTTCTGAATATTTTTCAACCGAGCTTATTATTAGGACCGCGAACGAATAGGCGTTTACTGGAAGATATTGGCCAAACCATTTTTGGTGGCCTATCATTTTTATTTATCGGACCTCTTCGTCAATATCAACCCATTGATGCGCAAATGGTCGCAGAGTCGATGTATCAGGTCGCGTTAAAGCCTCAGGTCGCCCCTGCGACTCAGATCATCAATAATGCCATGATGCATCGTTATTAAGACTACTCTCGACAACTAGGTACGTTTGTGACAAGTTAATACACATGTTGTTCAATGTTAATAACGTAACGGGTAAAGATAACCATAACGTAAGGAGAATGAGCATGAGTGATGATAACGATTTAACCTTAAATGAAGTCTGTGAAATACTCGACAAAAGCCCTACTACGATTAAGCGTTATGCTCGCGAAAATTTACTACTTACTGAACAAAACGGTAACGTTCTTAGTTTTAGCAAAGCCGAGGTGATGCGTTTAGCATGTTCTGAACGATAATCCTTTGTTTACCTCTATGACTAAAAATCCCCAAACTGTTAAAACAGTATGGGGATTTTTATTAGCGCGTTAATATGAGCACTCTGTGACTAACGAGATGGTGATTGACGAGTGCGTTATTAAACCAGTTGATTATTAAACCAGCCTTTTACGCCACAAGCCTGCACAGGATTGCCCCATAAGGCACGCATCAAACAACAACTAATCGCCAAAGTCATCAAGTAAGATATTTTCCGACTCAACCCCTAAACTTTCTAGCATGGCTATCACTGATGCGTTCATAATCGGAGGACCACACATATAAAATTCGCAGTCTTCTGGCGCTTTATGCTGCTTTAAGTAGTTTTCGAATAACACATTATGAATAAAGCCGGTATACCCCGTCCAGTTATCTTCAGGAAGTGGATCAGACAAAGCAACATGCCATACAAAGTTGTCGTTTTCAGCGGCTAGTTGATCAAAATCTTGCTGATAGAACACTTCACGAGTTGAACGAGCACCATACCAAAAGCTCATTTTGCGCTTGGTTTTGACACTTTTTAGCTGATTAAAAATATGCGACCGCATCGGTGCCATACCAGCACCACCACCAACAAACACCATTTCAGCATCGGTTTCTTTGACAAAAAACTCACCAAATGGGCCAGAAATGGTCACCTTATCGCCCGCTTTTAAATTAAAAATATACGACGACATTTTACCTGGTGCCATACCTGCTTTAGGCGGCGTTGCAATACGCACGTTT
The DNA here is from genome assembly GCF_014164185.1 of Shewanella sp. SG44-6. Taxonomy (NCBI): domain Bacteria; kingdom Pseudomonadati; phylum Pseudomonadota; class Gammaproteobacteria; order Alteromonadales; family Shewanellaceae; genus Shewanella; species Shewanella sp. SG44-6. Next base: position 74,854 of record NZ_JACJER010000003.1, read on the forward strand.
AGCATTATCATCCCCTTTTCATCGGGGTAATTGGCCATTGAATAAGCCCGTAATACGTCTTCATCAACGGTAGACACTAAATCAAACAAACCGTACTTAACCCAGTCACCACGATACTCCTCTGGAATATCAAAATCGGCATAACGTACTTCATGGGCCGGAGCTTCAATTTGAATGTAGCCACCTGCTTTAAATAATACCTCTTCACCGTCGGGGATTTTTAATAACAGTTCTTTAATAAATGTCGCTTGGTTATTATTTGAAATAACCTCACATTGCCATTTTTTAACCCCAAAAATTTCTTCATCAACTTCAAGATCCATGTCGGTTCGCACTGTGACTTGGCAAGCCAATCGGCAACCATCTTTGGCTTCTTTTTTAGTAATATGATCAAGTTCAGTCGCTAAAATATCACCACCGCCGGATTTCACTTTCACGCGGCATTGGCCACAAGTACCACCACCACCGCAAGCCGATGGAATAAAAATATTCTGCCCAGATAATGCGCCCAATAGCTTGTCACCCGCAGGAGTTCGTACACTTTTGCTGGCATCACCATTAATGCTGATTGTAATATCATCAGTGTTCACTAACTTACTTTTGGCAGCTAAAATTACCACCACTAGCAAACTTACCACTATGGTAAACATGCCAATACCTATTGCCATTTCCATTAAATAACCCTTCTCTTTACTGCGTTATAACGTAATGCCCGCAAATGACATAAAGCCCAGAGCCATCAAGCCGGTGGTAATAAAGGTGATACCAATACCTTGTAACCCATCAGGAATAGCATGAAACTTCATTCGCTCACGCAATCCCGCTAATAACACAATCGCCATCGCCCAACCCACAGCTGAACCCGCCGCAAATACCACAGACTCAGTAAAGTTATAGTCACGGTTAGCCATAAAAATGACCCCAGCGAAAATGGCACAATTCACCGTTAATAACGGCAAAAAGATCCCCAATGACTGATATAACGTTGGAATATAACGGTCTAAAAACATTTCTAAAATTTGCACCAACGCAGCGATTACCCCAATAAAGGTAATCAACTGTAAATAGCTTAAATTCAGCTCAGGAAACCCAGCCCAAGCTAATGCGCCTGGGGCTAAGATATTGACGTAGATAATTTGGTTTAATGGCACAGCCAGCACCATGACCACAATCACTGCAACGCCTAAACCAAATGCAGTAGAAACCTTTTTCGACACGGCTAAAAAAGTGCACATACCCAAGAAAAATGACAGCGCCATATTGTCGATAAACGCCGCTTGGATAAATAAATTAAGATAGTGTTCCATGCTGTTTCCTTATCCGCGCTTACGCTGAATGATTTTAATGACCCAAATCATCACGCCAATTAAAAAGAACGCGCTGGGTGGTAAAGTGAACATCTCATTGGCAAGATACCAACCGCCATTTTCAATAGTGGTAAATATGCTGTGACCAAACAAACTGCCACGCCCCAGAAGCTCACGAATAAACGCTACTCCCATTAAAATTAAGCCATAACCCAAGGCATTGCCCAAGGCATCAAATACGGCTAAGTGAGGAGGATGTTTCATGGCAAAGGCTTCTGCGCGGCCCATAATGATACAGTTAGTGATGATCAAACTGACAAACACCGACAGCTGTTTTGACAATTCATACGCCACGTCTTGTAACACCATATCGACAATAATCACCAACGAGGCAATCACCGTCATTTGCGCAATGATCCGTACACTATTAGGAATAAAATTGCGGATACTGGAGATAATCAAGTTAGAAAATACCAACACAAAGGTCACAGCAAGTGTCATGACGAATGCGGTTTGCATCGAATTACTGACCGCTAAAGCCGAACAGACACCTAATACTTGCATTGCCACTGGATTATTAGCAAAAATAGGTGATGTCAGGATCTCGCGAGTTGAAGTGGTATTACTCATTTACTTACCCTCCGCAGCTAACGTGTGTAGATAGGTTTGGTATCCTTCTACGCCAAACCAAAACTCGACTAAGCGCTGAATACCAACACCTGAACGAGTAGCACCACTTACGCCATCAATACCGTGAATGTCACCGTCTTTGGCGCCGCCTTTAATCACTTTAATGGCAATTTTACCTTTATCATCAAATAGCTTTTTACCTTGCCACAAAGCTAACCACTGTGGGTCGGTAATGAAATCTGCAATACCAGGGGTTTCACCATGTTCATAAAACACAATATTTTCGATAGTGTTTAAGTCGGGTTTTATCGCCATATAACCGTAAATAATCGACCATAAACCTTTGCCATAAATCGGCATAACAATGCTGGCAAGTTGACCATTAGTGTCATACACCTCAAAAATACGAATGTCAGTCGCCATGGTTTTAATTTTGGCGATATCCTTTTTCGGCTTGATAGACGTTTCTGGGTTAATCGATGCCATGCGTTCGTCAAAATCGAGTAAATTGGCTTTTTCAGTGACCTTGCCGGTCGCTAAGTTAACCATCTTAGGTTTCACTCGTTGAGCAAATAACTCACTAAAGTCACCTTGGCTGATGTCGATATCCGCTGCCTTTAACACAAACTGCTGCACTTCTTCACGCTTTTTAGCCAACTTACGCTCTTTTAAAATCTCAACGGTACCTGTGATCATAAATGAGCAAACTAGGCTTAAAATGATGATAAAAACCATTGTTCCAGCGATGCTATCTTTCTTAAAGGCCATGACGTTTTAGTCTCCGTTTAATATTGGCACGTGCGACTAAGTAGTCGAATAACGGTGCCCATAAATTAGTAAACAAAATAGCCAACATAATGCCCTCGGGCATTTTTGTATTCAGTAAGCGAATAATAATGGTCATAAAACCAATCATAAAACCATAAGCAAACTTGGCTTTACGGGTATATGATGCCGTTACTGGATCGGTGGCCATAAACATCATTCCCAATGCAAAACCGCCAGTGACTAAGTGCCATGTCCACGGCATTGCCGCCATCGGATTTCGGCTAGAACCAAAGTAGTTAAACAACACCACGGTAATGATCATTCCCAGCATCACACCAGCTACCACACGCCAATCAGCTACGCGAGTCAGTAATAAAATACCGCCACCAATTAAAATGGCTAAGGTGCTGGTTTCACCAACCGCACCTGGAGTAAAGCCTAAAAAGGCATTCCACCAGCTGGTGTCGGTCAACACACTAAACCAACTCACATCGATAAAGCTTAATTTTTTTGCCGCGGTAAGGGTTAATGTGGTGGCACCAGAAAAGCCATCAACGGCCACAAACTGACCTAACGCCACCACCTCTGTTGGATATGCAAAATAAATAAACGCATAGCCTGCTAACGCAGGGTTTAAAAAGTTATACCCCATGCCACCAAACATTTCTTTGGCCACGACCACCCCAAAACTAAGACCTAAAGCCACAATCCATAAAGGTGTTGATATCGGTAAAATGAGTGAGAACAATAACGCAGTGATAAAGAAGCCTTCGTGGAGTTCTTGGCGGCGCACTTTGGCAAACACCACTTCCCACATCAAACTGACCACCAACGCCGTTAAGTAAAATGGCACATAAAAACTGGCACCATAGGCGAACAAACTGATCAAGCCTGCGCTTTCTGTGAGTGGGCCAAACAATAAGTTATAAAAGGCAAGTTGCCATACATCCGGCTGTGTTGCCCCGGCAATAATAGCCATTTGAGCTTGCAGGCCAATGTTGTACATACCCACTAACATGGCAGGGAATAAACACATGCCCACAATGTGCATAGTACGTTTAACATCAATAGCATCACGAATATGCACATCACCTTTGGTGCTGCGGCCATTGGCGATCCACAATGAGCGTAAATAGCTGCGCATCGAGTCGCCATGAGCGTAATAGCTGTCTTGTTTGCTGGGCTTTTTCTGTTGCTGACTCATTAACCTTCCCTCTCGATAATATCTAGGCAAGCACGAAGTTCTTTGCCAAAGTCATATTTTCCTGGGCACACAAAGGTACACAAGGCTAAATCTTCTTCGTCGAGTTCTAATGCGCCAAGCAATTGCGCTTCATCGGTATCTCGCACCACTAAATCGCGTACTAATAAGATGGGTAAAATATCTAATGGCATTACGCGGGCGAGTTGGCCATAGGCCATCATTGCGCGCGGTGATCCACCAGCATGGGTGGTAAAATCGAAGAGTTTTTTGGTATGACTAAAACCTGACATCATGATGCCGGTAAGGGAAAACTTACTGCTATCATGGCGAACCCAAGGCAACAATTCTTGACGTTCATTTTCAGTCAAGACACTGATTTGATTATGGAATCGGCCAAGATAATCATAAACGTCTACCGCGGTATGGCCAGACAAAACTGAACCCGACACTATCCGTGATTGTTGTTGATTAATTTCATCTGTAACCCATTCACTGAGTTTGGCGCCCATTTGGGTGCGCACTAGTCGTGGTTTTAACACGTTAGGGCCAGCTAATGCCACGATGCGATCGGTATACAGCTCGCCAGTTAAAAACAGTTTTCCAAAGGCGATCACGTCTTGATAACCCACATGCCATACTTGGCGTTCAATACTGGCGGGTAACAAATAATGAATGTGGGTGCCGACTAATCCGGCCGGATGCACGCCGTTAAAGCGGTGCACACTCACTTTTGATAAGTCGTATTCGCTAGCTGCATCAGCTAATAATGAGGCACCATCGTCTTGGCATAAATACACTTGACCGCTTGTCAAAAACGTTAAGGCAAATAATCCTGCTTGAAAAGCCTGTGCTTGAGTGGCAATGATGACCCGTGGGTCTGGCGCCAGAGGATTAGTATCAACAGCGGTAACAAATATACCTGCAGGAGCGACATCTAATTGAGGTACGCGAGAAAAAGGACGTGTCCGCAACGCGGTCCATAAACCACTGCGAACTAAACCGTCTTTAACGGTTTGATTTGATAGCGCATGAATATCGACTGAGCCAAGAATAATGGCAGGATCTTGCTTAGCATCGCAATCAATCACCACCGACTGCAGTACGCGACGGTCTCCGCGATTAATCGCGCAAACAACTCCGCTTGCAGGCGCGGTAAATAATACGCCAGGGGTTTTCTTGTCTTCAAACAGCACTTGGCCTTTGACGACCTTATCGCCGACTTCAACCAACATCGTTGGTTTTAAACCCACATATTCCTCACCAATTAACGCAACTTGGGTTGTTTTAGGGGCGTCATCGATTTGCTGCAGCGGTTCTCCAGCAATCGGGATATCAAGTCCGCGCTTAATAGTTATTACTGGATTGGTAACACCAGCCATCACATTCACCATCTAAAAATATTCGATAGCTAATGTTATATGTTTGCAACTACTAATATAGTAACTAAGATCACACTCCGGGCGAGGACTGTAATTTTGAAACATAACTGAATAGCAAAAATGTGAACCCGGTCAATTTATCATTCAGGATAAAACAATTTATGTAATTTTAATGTCAAAATGGTTTGTACATTCAAACTTGGTCACGCGGCTTGGTGGCCACAATCCTAGGCACAAATACTCACCTTAAATCTATGGTCAATTAAGGTATTCCCCTTAACATATCCGCGCAAAACACCAGTAAAATGAAAGAGTATAGTGAATGCCGAATAACATTTAAGCCCAACAATAACCTAACGTGAATCAGTTAGATTGCCGTATCAATCGGCCTTGTTCTAACAGGTACACGGCATCCATTTGCTCTAAAGCCGTTAAACGGTGGCTGATCATTAATAGCGTTTTGTGCTGAGCAAAATCGAGTAACACTTTAAGAATCTCACGCTCAGTTCGCTTATCAAGTCCTTCTGTCGGCTCATCTAGCAGTAACAAAGGTGCATCACGTAATAGTGCTCGAGCTACGCCAATTCTGCGCTGTTCGCCACCGGATAATTGCCGGCCGCCTTCACCTATCCAGCAATCTAATGGTGTATCACCTTGCAACAAGGTTTGCAGGCCCACTTTATCTAATACTTCAATAAAACGTTGATCATGGGCTTTTTTGGCTTCGCCTTGTAAGTACGGCAACGCCAAAGCTAAATTGTCACGTAAGGTACCGGAAAACAGATAAATACGTTGGCTTACAACAGTCATTGCTGCCCGTAAATTAATATCGCTATAGTCACTTATTGGTTGACCATCAAGCGTAATCGCTCCCTGCTGCGCCGCCCAATCACGGGTAATCAATCCCAATAAACTTGATTTACCACACCCTGTAGGGCCCAAAATAGCAACTTTCTCACCGGCATGAATGCTCAAATCTAAGCCTTGCAACACCGGAGAATGGCTATGATAACCAAAGTGAATATCAGTGATCTGCAAGGCCCCATGATAGGCTTGCAAATCACTATTAAGATTAAATACTACACTCGGTGTTTGCTCAGTAATTTCAGTCACCCTTCGCGCGGCAAGTACTGTGCTTGATAAATGTTGAAATGCACCCGCTATCGGCATCATCATTTCAAGGCTGGCCATAGTGGCAAATACCATAAGAGCCATCAAAGGTCCTGGAGGCGAGAGCTCACCCACACCTTGACCTGCAAAATACAACATAAGCACAACGGCAGTGCCATTGATTAATATCAATAACGCTTGGCTTAGGCCAGTGATATTGGCCATCGTCGTTTGCTGGCTAAATAAACTGTGCTGTGCTTGCTCAAGCTTAGCCAAATAGCGCTGATTTGCGCCAAATATACTTAGCTCAGCTTGCCCCTGAATAACATCAAGCAACTCTATTCGATATTGCCTTTGTGCCTGCATTAGTACTTGTCCTGGTGCCTTACCTAAATAATAAAATACCAGTGGTAAGATAAGCCAAGCGGCCAGTAATAAAGCACATAAACTTAAGGCTAAATGGCTATCAAACCATCCAAGAAATACCAACAAAGTGCCAATCATCATCAAGGACGCGGCCATTGGAGTGAGCAGGCGTAAATAGAGGTGATCTAAGGTATCAATATCCGCCACTAAACGATTGAGTAAATCTCCGCGGCGTAAACCTTGTAAGTTAGCCGCACTCAAAGGCAACAATTTATTCCATGCCCAAACACGCAATTGGGTCAACAATTTAAAGGTTGCTTCATGGGTGGCTAAGCGCTCACCATAACGGCTTGCCGTGCGGGCGATAGAGAAAAATCGCACCCCTCCGGCAGGAGTAAAAAAGTTAAACGTTTGTGCGGTTACTACCGTCAACCCCGCTACAGCACTGGCAGATAAAAACCAGCCAGATAATGACAATAAACCAATCCCTGTCAGTAAAGTGATAAATGTGAGTAACAGTCCGACTAACATCATCAACCACTGGCGGCGAAACAAAGCAACAAAAGGGCGTAATACTTGGATAATACTGCGCGGGGTGGCGTCAACGGGTTGCGACATTAGCACACCTCCTGTTGTTGATTAATCATTTGCGACAATAAGCCGTCAACCTGTTGTAAATCATTAACATGGCCTTGTTGCACAACGCATCCTTTCTCCATCACCAAAACACAATTCATACTGTGTAAATCGTCTAATTTATGGGTCACAGTTAATGCCGTTACCGACTGCATCGCGGTATTTAAGGCGGCCAGCACCGATTGCTCACTTTGAGTATCTAAACTGGCTGTCGGTTCATCTAATAAAAATAACTTTGCTGGTTGCGCTAACGCCCGAGCTAAAGCAAAACGCTGCGCTTGGCCTACCGATACGCCAGCACTTTGATCACTAATAACTAAATCGAGCCCTAATGGATGTTGGATAACAAACTCACTGATATTAGCCTGTTCAAGCAACGCCATAATCTGTTCATCGTTCAATTGTGGGTTGGCCAAAGCAACGTTTTCTCTCACAGTGCCATGAAATAATTGTGGGTCTTGGCCTAACCAAGCCAGATGTTGACGCCATTGCGCCACATTAAGCTGTGATAACTCATGACCATTAATCAGTAATGAGCCTTGATAAGGTAAAAAGCCTAGTAAGGCATTAAGCAAACTGGTTTTGCCTGCGCCACTGGGGCCAACTATCGCCCACTGCTCACCAGCTGGTAACGTAAAGGATATCGGCCCAGCTAAACGCTGGCCATCTAGGCTAAACACTTCAACGCCAATAGCTTGAATACTGATACTGCTAGCAGAAAAAGCCATAGTTTCTGAGGTAGATTCGACATTAGTAGGTGTACTGACTTGATAATCAAGCAACTCGACCAGCGCTTCAGCAGCACCTATGGCTTGAGCTTTGGCATGATAATGAGTGCCTAAATCACGCAGTGGTTGATAAAACTCTGGCGCTAAAATGAGCACAAACATACCGGTAAATAAACTAATGGGTACGCCATAATGACCAAAATCTAAATGGTCTAAATAACTAAAGCCAAAATACACCGCCAATACCGCAATCGACACCGCAGCAAAGAACTCTAAAACCGCTGAACTAAGAAAAGCCAAGCGTAATACCGACATCGTTCTCGCTCGAAAATCTTCCGAGGCGTGTTCAATATTAACTAACTCAGCCTCACCACGATTAAACAGCTTTAAGGTTTGCAGCCCTTTTAATCGATCCATAAAGTAGCCACTTAAACGCGACAACGCCTGCATATTTTTACGATTGGCATCAGCCGCCCCCATGCCAACTAAAATCATAAACAGCGGAATTAATGGCGCGGTAACCAACAAAATGATCCCCGCAGCCCAATTTAGCGGAAACACGCACACTAATATTAATAAAGGAATAAACCCGGCTAACATCATCTGCGGTAGATATTTAGCATAAAAGTCATGTAAATCTTCAACCTGTTCAAACACTAAGGTTGCCCAAGCACCAGCAGGTTTTCCTTTAATAAATACTGGCCCTAAGGCAACTAACTTGTTAAGTACGGCTTGGCGTATGTCTTCACGTAAACGTTTACCGGCCTCAAAGCTTATCCGTTCACGTACTTGTGCTAACAATGCGCGTATTAATAACAAAGCGATAAGTGCAAAGAACTCACGACTCAGTGCTGCGGGAGCGACCATATCAATAATCACCCCCTGCAAAATTTGCGCAATAAACAAGGCTTGCCCCACTATTGCGATGCCATTTAGCACGCCACACAACACAGATAATTTGAGGAAAATACCACAAGAGGATTGCTGACTTTTGAGCCATTTGGCTAATGACTTTTCTAACGACTTGTCCATGAAACTCCGGTAGCGTTATCGATGACCACTTTAAGCACGCAGTATCGCAGTACTGGCGTTGAGTTAACACTTAAAGCAGTGTAAATGTTATCTGATTCACATTTTGCTAATAAAGGCTTATGTAAAGATTAAATTTAGCGACATTGTGGCTAAAACGTATTCCATTCAATAAAGTATATCGTTTAAAAAGAGTCCGATGGATTGCAAGTCAACATAACTATGCTCATCACAAGCATGAGCAATAACATGACACGGCTTACGAGCAAACAGAAAGACTAAATGGTGACGGTAAGTTACTGTGGGTAACCCCGTTTATTGAGCACGACTATTGATCACGACTCTGGCCATATTTTACTAATACGTGCCAAAGTAACTTTAGGTCTTGTCGCTTTTTTGAATGTGCTCCACGCTCACTCCAGGAAGCTGGTTTTTTTTGCAATTGATAGGCCGCGCGACCAATAATTTCTGCATTAATTAACTCATCTTCAGCAATGCTTTGAGCCAAAATAGGCATAGCAGCACCACGGAAATCATCGGGTACTTGCGCAACATTGATTTGCCGCCCTTGATGCCAATACAATTCAATTTCGTATTCATGGCACAAAGCAATCAATGAATCACCAATAGCCGTCCCTTTATAGGAGGGATCCGCCACTAGCATAGCAATATCTTGATCCAGCGATACAGTGCCGTGAATTTGAGCTTCAATATAATGGTCTAAATTCCCACTTGGCACCTTGTCAAAACGGTGGCTCATGTCATCAGTCAAATGCTGACTAAAATAGTCAATCAGCTTACTCGGCTTAAGTCCTGAAATCCCCAAGGCATATTGACGCTCAAAACTTTCGCTGAGTAATGCCGCTAGAATCGCGTCAAAACACTTTATGGTGCCTTTTTCTTTAGGCAATCGATAAGAGTCCATGTAACTAAAAGTACATCGCGATAAGACTTGAGGATGAGTGACTAAATAGCAGCTGCCAAAGCGAGGTGCTGGGCCTAGCGGACATAAACCAAAATCTAACGCACCATATTTAGGTCGATTCTTAATGCCAGAATAACAGTGCCCAAATAATTGGTTTTCCCAATGGTCACGAGACCCACCTAACTCGGGTGATAAATGACCATTAGACACGTGGGTTTCAAACTGGCTTTTATACACGCCATCACGTAATAAGCCATCAACGACAGTGAGACCTCGGTTATCTATTTGATCGGGATGAAAATGCAATGAGACTCGACTATGTTGCGCCAGCTCACGCATAGCTAGCTGGAGTGATAAGGTTGAAATATTAGACATTAACAGCACATTTTTGATCACGGCATGAGCATGATCTCGCAGCTCATATGCCATTTTCTCTATGTGGGTTTGAGCCGTTAATTTCATCAGTAAAAGACACCTTATGGTAAACCAGCTCAGCTAAGTCGCTGAATATATTTAATACAAAACGAGTGATGATTTTATTGTATGTAATAAGTCGACTTTTAGCACTGATCCAAGTGTGAAGATTAACACGATTTCATTAAATCGCTGTATTTCGGCATCAAAATCGACGTGTTTTAACGATTAAATAGCCCATTATGAGTCGCTTTATGAGGGGATATATCGCTGGCCACGCAGGGATTTGATAGCACTTATAACGGTTTTCAGGTAAGCTTCACGGCCGCCGTTAATGGCTACCTTTTATTCAAAGCAACAATGCGTTGCCCAAAGAGATTTTTCTATGAGTTTTTCCTCACTTGGTCTGAATGCTGCTATTTTAAAAGCGGTTGAAAAACAAGGTTACGACACCCCCTCTCCAATTCAAGCACAAGCAATACCAGCAGTTTTAGCCGGCCAAGATGTTATGGCAGCAGCACAAACAGGGACAGGAAAAACAGCTGGTTTTACCCTGCCAATTTTAGAACTATTATCTAAAGGTGAACGCGCGCAACGTGGTCAAGTCCGTGCATTAGTGTTAACACCTACCCGCGAGCTTGCCGCACAAGTACAAGAAAGCGTCGCAACTTACGGCATCAACTTACCGCTCAAATCGGCGGTAGTATTTGGTGGTGTGTCTATCGTGCCACAATTAGCTGCGCTCAGAAACGGAGTTGACATTTTAGTGGCAACGCCAGGTCGTTTACTCGACTTATGCCAGCAAAAAGCCATTAGCTTCAGCAAATTAGAAATTTTGGTGTTAGACGAAGCAGACCGCATGCTCGACATGGGCTTTATTCGCGATATCAAAAAGGTATTGGCACTATTACCTGCCAAACGCCAAAACTTAATGTTTTCAGCTACATTTTCGAATGAAATTCGTGAGTTGGCGAAAGGTCTAGTTAACAATCCAGTCGAAATTTCAGTCACGCCGCGTAATGCCACGGCAAACACTGTGACTCAATGTGTGTATCCAGTAGATAAAACGCGTAAATCACTGGCACTAATTGAACTGATTAAAACCAATGATTGGAAACAAGTGTTAGTGTTTTCTCGTACCAAACATGGTGCTAACCGTTTAGCCAAAAGCCTGGACGCTGCGGGCATTAAAGCCGCTGCCATACATGGTAATAAAAGCCAAACAGCACGCACTAAAGCCTTGGCTGATTTTAAAGCCGGCGCGGTGCAAGTGATGGTCGCGACCGATATTGCTGCCCGTGGTATAGATATCGATCAACTGCCATTTGTGGTTAACTTTGACTTACCGAACGTACCTGAAGATTATGTGCATCGCATTGGCCGTACTGGCCGTGCAGGTTCAACAGGTCAAGCAGTATCATTAGTCGGTCTTGAAGAAGTTAAGCTACTGCATGATATCGAACGATTAATTAATCGTGTCATTGAGCGTAAGCAACTTGCTGGTTTTGAAGCACCATTTACTATCCCAGAAGCAGGTAGCAGATCTGGCGGCAGTGGAGCCAAAAAGCCCAACCCGAACCGCAGTAAGCATGCTCAACAACATGCCAATGACGGCACTCAAGCTGAAAAACCTGCCCGTAACCACGATTCTCGCCAGCAATCTCGTGGACAAGATAAGCCTGTAGATCCTAAAGCTGCAGCAAGAGCCAATGGTAATAAGCCACCACAGCGTAATCGTCCACCACGTCGCAGTGGTACTGCACCAGTCACATCTGCAAGCAGTAATCCTTATGCCAACGCTAAAGTAAAAAGCTAATTAGTTAACCGCTAACTTGTGATAAACATAAAAAAACCGGTGAACATTGTTCACCGGTTTTTTTATTATTCATTGATAACCCAATTGAGTCTCACGGATAGCAATTACACAAAATTGGGTTATCAGTTGTACGTTTTAAGCGATTCGTTTTAAGTGCAGCCGTTACATAAACCAAGCTCGGTAACTACGGCCTTTTAACTTACCTTTACTGATAATGTTTAATGCTTGCTTAGACACATTACTTTTTACAGCAAAGTACGCACGAATGTCAGTCACTTTAATTTTACCGATATCGTTAAAATCTAACCCATTACCACCAGTTAATGCACCAACAATGTCACCTGGACGAATTTTTTGCTTTTTGCCGGCTTCAATTTGAATTGTAACCATTTCAGCAGCAAGCGGTTGCTTGTTTAACGCACTCATTGGCGGTAAAGGCTCGCTGACCACATCTTTATTCATGGCTTCTTCAATCATCGCCATTTTGTAACCATCTTCTTCACCAAAGAAAGTATAAGCGCTGCCCGAACTGCCTGCACGGCCAGTACGACCAATACGGTGAATATGCACTTCGGTATCGTAGGCAATATGATAATTAAATACCGCATCTAATTCATCAATGTCTAAACCACGTGCCGCGACGTCAGTAGCCACTAAAATACGCGCACTACGATTAGCAAATTGGAGTAACATTTGATCACGATCCCGTTGCTCTAAGTCGCCATGCAATGCTAATACACTAAAGCCAAACTCATGTAATGAGTCAGCCACTTGTTGGGTTTCACGCTTGGTATTACAAAACACCACAGAGCTTTCTGGCTGCTTATCCAGTAACAATAAACGCAATGCTTCAAGACGACCTTGGCTATCTTCAATACGGTAGAAATGCTGATCAATCGTTAAGTTGTCGTGCTTAGCCTCAACTTTAACCATTACTGGGTTATACATAATTTGATCGGCAATCGACTTAATTTGATCAGGGAAAGTCGCGCTAAACAATAACGTTTGACGCTCACGCGGCGCGGCAGCAATAATTTGATCAATATGCTGTTGAAACCCCATTTCTAGCATGCGATCAGCTTCATCTAAAATCAGCGTATCCATGTTGCTTAAATCTAAACGGTTACGATCTAAATGATCGACAATACGCCCCGGCGTGCCGACAATAATATGCGCGCCATGTTCTAGTGAACCCACTTGCGGCCCCATTGGAACACCACCACAAAGCGTAAGCACTTTTACGTTATGAATACCACGAGCTAAGGTACGGATTTCTTTAGCGACTTGATCGGCTAATTCGCGTGTTGGACACAACACCATAGTTTGGATACGAAAGCGTTTTACATCCAACTTATTCAAAAGCCCTAAACCAAAAGCGGCAGTTTTACCCGAGCCAGTCATCGCTTGACCAATAACATCTTCACCAGCCAAAATCGGCGGTAAGCTCTCGGCTTGGATCTGAGTCATCGATTCAAAACCCATAGTTTGGAGGTTTTCAAGCAATTCAGGTTTTAAATTAAGTGATGCGAAAGCCGGGTTAACGACTTGTTCTGTAGACTGACTCAAGGCAAATATCCTCTGATATCGAAAGGTAAAAAGCAGACAAAAGCTGCAAAAAAATATACCAATACCATTACATAAATGAGCCATTATCATGCAAAAACCCGTTAATAGCGAAACAAAATGAACCTATACAATGATGTATATGAAAAAAATGCTTACTGCTATTTTTGAACGATTTATCTTGCCAGAAGGAACAGATAATAAATAAGATTGGTGTTAGCACAGGTATTAAAACAAACCCGAGCCAGATGTCAGCTATTGTAGCAATTTTATTGCTAGTTCGCAGACAAATATTTACCTAGAGCTCTACTTATGGTGCACCTAAGACTACACAATTTGGCCAAAATGACCTTGCTGATAATCGCGAACTGCTTGCTCTATCTCAGCTCGGGTATTCATTACGAACGGGCCCATCTGGACAATTTTTTCATTAATAGGCTTGCCCGCTAATATTAACAGCCCGGCACCAGTCGCCTCAGTTTGAAAACAGCATACTTCTTGTGCGTCCAACACTAACAACTGCCCTGCTCCTGCGGTTTCACGTAGACCTTGTGAATCAATATAGTTAAGTTCACCTGCATACACATAAACGCATACGGTTTGGTGCTCAGCAAGGCTCAAGGTGCCATGACCATATGCAGTTAAGGTTAAATCGGCAATGGCCCCTTGACCAGCTAACCCCTGAATAGCTGACGTAATCTTATGTGGTTGATTAATAAACCCCCAACTCCCCGCCAAGGCAACAAGTGATGCACCGTGTTCGTTATCTAAACGTGGGTTAGCCTGTTGGCTGGTGTCTTGGTAAATCGGCGGGCGCATTTTGTGTTTTGCTGGCATATTGATCCAAATTTGGAACCCATGCAGCCCTTCTTTGGCATCGGCTAATGGCATTTCAGAATGCACCACGCCACTGCCAGTACTCATCCACTGTACGTCACCAGCACGGATAGGTTTAACATTGCCCATTTGATCGCGATGTTCAAAGCCACCTTTACGAATATAAGTAAAGGTTTCTACACCTCTGTGTGGATGCGGCGGAAAACCACCAATAAAATCTTGTTCATCATCAGACTTAATCTCATCAATCATTAAATATGGATCGAAACGAAGCTTGTCAAAGTCAGCAACACGATTGATGTTCACACCATCACCGTCCATTGCGGGCAAGGCGCTAATACGCTGTAATACTTTCATGAAAACCTCGGCGACTAAAAAATAATCTTCAATCATAGCAGCCATCTAACTGAATAAATATTGCATAATAGTGTCGTTTCCTTTCGAAAAAATCGACTAATAAAAGGACTTATGTCTTTTGCTCAAACACATTAATGAACTTTACGCCCTATTAACAATCAAAAAAACTGATAATACTGCGATAAAGTGATTGATATAAATGGAAGTAATAACGGTTGGCAGGGAGCCACAACACTCTCTATCTTCAACACACGCGCATAAAATATATTGGCTTAAGCCTGTGCTAACGGCATTAATCATCCATGTTTTATTGATTTATATGCTGATTGCGTTTTGGTATCAAGACACAACGCAGCGAACGTCTACTTTAATGGTTAAACCTTCAACAACCGCAATAAAAAGCTATCTCATGACTTCAACGCAATACCAATCAATGATCCACGCAAATTTACCACCAAAGCTTAATGAGCAAAGAGATATCGAATACGTAAATCGTAACCCATCCATTATCGATGTTAGCCAATCGACGTCCATAACAACAGATACGCAAGCCTCATTAGATGAAGACGCAGTCATAGATGAAGTGGTGCCATCAAACAACAAACGCAACACTATACAATCGATTTCGAGTGCAAAAATACCTAATGCTTTGCCAAGTCAAATAAAACCAGAGACTACCACTAACCTAAACAAGTCCGTGCCTTCATTAACATCAATACAGCAAGCATCAAGCCAGTATATTCAACGAGATAACATTAATGAACTAGAGCTACTCATCAGTTCACAGACCGCATTACCCAAAAAAAACGTTGGCACCATGAGCGAAATGGATCCTCAATTAGATTTCATTGAGTTAACCCCCAAAGTCGATACAAGCCAGCCCAACACCTTAAATCACCGATTAGACCCTAATAGAATTGTAAAACAAGGAGATTATTGCTACCGAGTAGTCGATCTCGCTACCCAGGTTAACCCCCATGGTTGGGGATTAGGTTTCGCAGAATATTGTGGCGAAGATGAATCTAAAAAGCAGCTAACAGAAGCGATTAACAACAGGATAAGCAAAGTAAAATGATCTCAGCCTTAGCTAAGTCATCAGATCCAAATCGATGATAGTACAATCTAATTAAATTGATTTACCAACTCAGTTTGACGGTTTCCCTGACCGCTAATTTCTTGACTATGTATTGCTGCATGATGACAATTCTGTTCGAATTGATTAATGCCATCTTGTAATATCATAGCATTAGTATAAATTTGATTAACAACAGCAGCTTGCTCTTCTGCAGCAACTGAAATTTGCTCGCCATTACTTTCGATAATTCCCATCACTTCGCTCACCGAAATCAGGCTTTGCTCGAGCATTTTACTGGAATCGATACTCCTATTGGTCAAAATATCACTTCGTTCCATTTGCGCAACCGCCTTTGCGGTTGTCTGACTCAGTGTATTGATAATAGCGTGTATTTCATGTGCAGAAGTTGCCGAGCGACTGGCCAAGTTACGTACCTCGTCTGCGACCACCGCAAATCCTCTGCCCGACTCTCCAGCTCTCGCAGCTTCAATAGCAGCATTGAGTGAAAGTAAGTTTGTTTGCTGCGCAATACTCTCGATCACATCGACCACTTGGTTTACGTTTTGACATTGCTGATCCAATGAAGAAATAGCAAGACGAGACTCCTCCAATAAGTTATTAATTTCCGTAGTCGCGATTTGGCTGCTAGCTAATGCCGCCTTAGTTGACTGTATTTGGTTAACTAAGTGATGAATTTCTGTTGTTGAATTTGTGGTATTTTTAGCGATATCGGTAACCGAAGAGCTCATTTGGCCGATGGCTGTGACAACTTGCTCCAGGTTTTGCGACTGCGTCACCAACTGGTTTTGATTTGCTTGATTTTGTTGTTGATGCTCTTCTAAACCTTGCTGCAATTCCTCGCCACTGTCTTTTATACGTCCAACCACCGCCAGCGTTTCAGCTTTTTGCATCCGTAGACTTAACTCGATATGGGAAAGCTCATCGGTATAACCTGTGTAAACAAATTGATTTAGCGGATTATCGTGTATTTTTTCACTCAACATCAGGATTTGGCTAAAACGCTGCTTAAGAACATAAAGCGGCCGACAAAAACAGATAATGGCCACAATAAATGCGAGTACCGTGAAAAAACCATTGGAGTAAGGTAAGGACATCAATAACCCTACTGATAACAACCAAGCCAATAAGAGTTTGGTAATAATACTGGCGCCAAACTTTGGCTTGGCGGCTTTTCCAGCATTAATGGCATCGTAACAGGCTTGGGCGCGTTCAGTCAGCTCTGCTTCAGGCTGAGTTCTTACCGACTGGTACTCGCAAATAATCCCATTACGTTTAATCGGGGTGACATAAGCATTAACCCAATAATATTGACCGTTTTTGCAGCGATTCTTCACCAATCCCATCCAGCTTTTCCCCTGCTTAATAGTGTCCCATAGGTCACTAAATGCAGCTTTAGGCATATCAGGATGACGAACTGTACAGTGGGGATGATTGATAAGTTCATCTTCTTTATAACCACTGACAGTCATAAAGTCATCGTTAACATGAGTAATAATACTGTCTAAATCGGTTGTCGAAAGAATCATATAATCCGACGGATAAGTGACTTCCTCATCGATGATATCTTTTATGGTCATGTTGATATATTAAACGTCATTAAGTAAATAAGTGAGCCGATTATTAAACAATCAGTATTACTTGTATGTGATGACTCACGACTTTAATCAGTAAATAATTAACATCTTTAAAATATATGCGATAAGTCACATTGATAACAACCAAAATCAATGTGGTATCAAAGTTTACGTTGCGAAGTATTGATTAATCATATAAATGATTATAGCGCTAGAGGTAGATTTTTGATGCCAGTCGCTACCATAAGACAATCAACAGTGACGCAATAACAGCTATTATGCCAATGAGTAGAATCACTCTTGATTATTTGATATCAAAGAAACAAGCAATATTAAAATACTGTGACACGCTTATTACCAACAGTGCCAAAAACAATACGCCTTGACACCTTATAGCACCAAGCGGAAACCTAGGTATAGGAGTAACCACTATTCAGACTCACTACAATGCAAACAATTAACTTGATAATATGATGAGCAAGATAATGACTATTATCATTATTTATTCGGTTTTAATTTTACTTAAAGTAATTAAAACCTAAAGATGCCATAGGATAAAGTGATTTAATATTGCGTCTATATTTAGCAAAGATAATAGTGGCTATGGTGACAACAATAGTGACCCCAAAAGGATGCTTTTGGGTTTGTTTTTTAACAGAGTAAAGTAATAAATTGATCGATAATTCACTCTGTCTAGCTGATACGTTACCTTGCATACGCTTTAGCTTAATCGAGTGATTGAGATGCTTTAGAGATGACATCCATACCCTCCTTTAATTGCGAGATAGTGTCTTTAAAGCCAAAAAACTGCATTAGGTATTTTTGCCAGTAAACTAAACCGACTAAAACCACACTCATTGTGAATAAAAATAGTCCTACTCCGATAAGCATGTTGTGAGTAATGCTATATGAAACAATTCCTACACTGACACATATACTGAAAATAAAAAGTACCAATAAAGGAATAAACAAAAGTTGGCAAACAAGAAATTTTTTCGCCACAACAACATTTCTAGAGACTTCCATAAAGAAAAGTTGGACAGTAGATTCTGACCACTGCCCAATATCTTGCGCGACTTTTGATACCTTATTAAAAATATCAGTTATTTCGTCAACATTAGCATTAACCTCATCTGAATTAGATAACGGATCGGCTTGCGTACCGTCAGAGATCTTATTGTTACTCGACACTGTCTTGGTGTTTTCCATAATAAAATCTCTCCGGTTACCTTTTTACTTTGTAATTTTCGAAATTGCCCAGCCAGCTAAAAATGCACACCCAACACTGAGTAAAGGATGTTCCTTTATCATGTTTCCAGCTTGATGGGTTGCAGACTTAACTTTTGCAGAGCCTTCATTGAGTGATTCTTTGGCGTGATCTTTTAAAGAACTAACGGCTTCTGATGTTGCCTCTTCAGCCAAATGATAAGCATCTTTGACTTTTTCTTGAGAGTCTTGATTTTTTTCTTTTGTTGTAGCCATTTTAATCTCCTTAAATAATCTTTCGAGTTCTATTATTACGAATAAATAGCAATAATAAATGATTACATCCAAACATTACTATCTAACATAAAATAGGTAAATCAATACAATATCAATTTAAAAACGATAAAGTATCGATTGTTATTAGTTATGATGCGAATGACATGCCACAATGATAATATTAACTATAAAAATCATAGATGAATGATATA
>NZ_JACJER010000400.1:0-203 GCF_014164185.1 Shewanella sp. SG44-6
AACAAGGTAGCCCTAGGGGAACCTGGGGCTGGATCACCTCCTTACCTATACGACTAACTCAATACCTAAAGTGCAGCAATGCATGTGAGTGTTCACACAGATTACTTGTTAACTTCTTCGGAAGTAGAGTGAAACACACCGCAAGCCGGTTAAGTGTTGTTCTTTAACAATTTGGAAAGCTGATAGTACTAACTAAAGGCGCA
>NZ_JACJER010000401.1:0-203 GCF_014164185.1 Shewanella sp. SG44-6
TGCGCCTTTAGTTAGTACTATCAGCTTTCCAAATTGTTAAAGAACAACACTTAACCGGCTTGCGGTGTGTTTCACTCAACTTCCGAAGAAGTTAACAAGTAATCTGTGTGAACACTCACATGCATTGCTGCACTTTAGGTATTGAGTTAGTCGTATAGGTAAGGAGGTGATCCAGCCCCAGGTTCCCCTAGGGCTACCTTGTT
>NZ_JACJER010000402.1:0-203 GCF_014164185.1 Shewanella sp. SG44-6
TGCGCCTTTAGTTAGTACTATCAGCTTTCCAAATTGTTAAAGAACAACACTTAACCGGCTTGCGGTGTGTTTCACTCTACTTCCGAAGAAGTTAACAAGTAATCTGTGTGAACACTCACATGCATCGCTGCACTTTAGGTATTGAGTTAGTCGTATAGGTAAGGAGGTGATCCAGCCCCAGGTTCCCCTAGGGCTACCTTGTT
>NZ_JACJER010000403.1:0-203 GCF_014164185.1 Shewanella sp. SG44-6
AACAAGGTAGCCCTAGGGGAACCTGGGGCTGGATCACCTCCTTACCTATACGACTAACTCAATACCTAAAGTGCAGCGATGCATGTGAGTGTTCACACAGATTACTTGTTAACTTCTTCGGAAGTTGAGTGAAACACACCGCAAGCCGGTTAAGTGTTGTTCTTTAACAATTTGGAAAGCTGATAGTACTAACTAAAGGCGCA
>NZ_JACJER010000404.1:0-202 GCF_014164185.1 Shewanella sp. SG44-6
GCAGCCGTTGCAGCAAGTGTGCCGCCATTATTCGCCGTGGCATTGGCAAACTCAGGTTTTGCTAATTCAGTTGTTGGCTCTGCTGTTTTGGCCGATTGCTCAGCATTACCAGCTTGGGCTTGTGGCGCTGGCTGCGCTGGTTGAACGGGTGCCGGCGTTGCTTGAGCCGTCTGGGTTGCTTGAACCGGATTACCCGATGCTT
>NZ_JACJER010000040.1:0-37287 GCF_014164185.1 Shewanella sp. SG44-6
GTTTACGACAGATACCGAAACATTAGAGAATGCCTTAGCTGACTTCACTTTTTCTCCTTGTTCGAGCCAGGACATCAGCAAGTTTGGTTTTTCAAATGCTTTAGGTAAAAAAGGCCAAGCATTAGTGCACAGTGCTGAAAACCGTCATTTAATTTGTGTCACTAAAGAAGAAAAAATTCTCCCAGGCCAAGTGATTAAAGAAGCCTTAGATGAAAAAGTGGCGGAGATTGAAGATCAAGAGAACCGTAAAGTCACTAAAAAAGAAAAAGACACCATTAAAGATGAAATCACCACGACGTTGTTGCCTCGGGCATTTTCTCGTCGTAGCCAGACACACGCACTTATCATGCCTGAACTGGAAATGATTCTAGTCGATAGCTCTAGTGCGACTAAAGCGGAAGAGTTATTAGCATTACTGCGTAAAGCCTTAGGCAGCTTACCTGTGATCCCGTTAAGTTATGCAACTCCAATCGAGTCAACGTTAACCCAGTGGTTACAAGCGGGTGAAGCTCCTGCACCATTTGAGATGCAAGATGAAGCCGAACTTAAGTCTGACTCTGATGAAGGCGGTATCGTACGCTTTAAGCAACAAGTGCTCCAAGAAGATGAAGTGCTCGCTCATATTGCAACAGGCAAGCAAGTACACAAACTAGCCTTACATTTTGGCCAGTCGATTGCCTTTTTAATGCAGTCTGATGCCACGATTAAACGTCTTAAGTTTTCTGAAGAGTTTAGAGCAGGTAATGATGAAGTCGGTACAGAAGACCCATTAGCCCGTTTAGATGCAGATTTTGCCTTAATGGGCAGTGAATTAGTCGCGTTTATTAATGCGGTTAATCAAGCTTTTGGTCCGCTAGAGCAAAGCGTGTAATCCAACTAAGGACACAATATGAAACTATACGGAAGTTATACGTCACCTTTTGTTCGCCATTGTAGAATTGCGCTACTTGAGTCAACGCTCGATTACCAATTTATTGAAACCGATCACGCCACCAGCGCGGCGTTATCGCCGACTAAACGGGTGCCTTTTTTACAAGATGGTGAGTTAACGCTAACCGATTCTAGTGCCATATTGCGATATATCCGCAGCAAGTCGGACAAGCCATTCCTTGAAAGCACTGTCGAGCTTGATCAATATTGTATGATCAATACAGCATTGGACAGCACAATCAATTTATTCTTCTTGTCTCGTGATGGGGTCGATATTGAGCGCTTTGATTACACCATCAGACAGGCGCAGCGAATTGAGTCGACATTAATGCAGCTTGAAACATTTGAATTGCCTTTGCATGGCCCTTTTAATGATGTGCAGCTAAGACTAGCCTGTTACCTCAGTTGGGCGATATTCCGCCAACGTATACATATCGCTAACTACCCTAAGCTAAAACTGTTTTTAGCGGCAGTTGAAAAAGAGCCATTTTTTATTGAAACCGCCCCGCAGGCATAAGTTAACACGATAAAAAATGCCCTGAATTTCAGGGCATTTTTTTATCTACAACAAAATAACTCAATCATACGTAAGAGCTTATTCGCCGTCAGCGTTAATCCATTTACCTTCGGTATCAAAAGGCCAATCAATACCTAACCATGCTTTAAAGAAAGCTTTTTGCTCAGCAGTCACATTATCAACCGCAGTAATCGCTAACTTATCTTTCGGTTGTTCTGCCAACACTAAGTTCACATCTTTTAGTTGATCATTACTAAATACCGTCACCTTAACAGTGTCACCAGGGCTAAAATCGTTAAAGCGTTTAGCAAAACCGTCTGCGGTGACTTTTAAACCATTGACCGCCACTAACTCATCACCAGCCGTTAAACCGGCTTTCCAAGCTGGGCTATTTTTAGCCACAGTTGCTAATACTAAATCAGCATATAAGCCAGATAAGCCCATGCCTGTATCAACTTGTATTTTGGGCTTATCACCATAAGTGGTTACCAAACCGGCTTGAGCTAATAGATCATTAAACTCTAAACTAACTGGCTGATTCACAAATTTCTGCCACCAAGGTTGATAATCTTTGCCGGTGAGTGCTGTTAATATGTTTTGCACATCTGCCACAGTGTAGCCCATTGGAATTTTAAAGTTTTCATATAACTCCTTGTGCACATCACGATAAGAATGCGCTAGCTTACTGTCAGTTAACACACTGAAATCTAATGCCAGTGAAGCTAAATATCCCTCAGAATAAATATTCACACTGTGGTTAACCGCATAATCGCCCCAAGTGCTACTCCATTGACCTAAACTGGCTTCTGCAACCGATTGAGTTTCACGCCCAGGATTATGCTGATTAAGTACTATCCGTAAGCTTAAATCATCAAAGAATTCTTTTGCCGTCATCACCCCATCACGTAACAACAACTGATTTTGAAAATAGCTGGTTGAACCTTCTGCGACCCACAATAAATCAGTCATATTCTCAGACTGATAATCGTAAGGCACCAATCCTTGAGGACGATACGATTTTACATTCCAAGTATGGATAAACTCATGCGATGCGGTACTAATAAAGCGTAAATAATCTTCACGCTCACGAAAGTTAAATCGCGGTAATTGAATAACGGTTGAGTTCAGGTGTTCTGTGGCTCCGCGTGCACCGCTAGTGGCATGCACCATATACACATAACGTTTAAACGGGTAACCATTCCAAATAGCTGACGCTTGAGCGCTTATTTTACCTAAATCAGCAATAATTTGCGTAGTGTCGTAGTTTCCCTCCCCCCAAAAAACCACCTCATATTGGCGATTATCGGCATCGAAACTAAAGTGCTGGCTTATTCCCGTCTCAATCGGTGAGTCAACTAAGACGTCATAATTAGCTGCTTTAAATGAATGTGACTTGCCGTCTCTGTCCATTCCAGAATAACTTTTCCAGCCTTTTGGCACTTGCATATTGACCGTAATAGGTTGCTGGCGAAACGCAGGGCTATACATAAACACACCACTGGCATCTAAGAAAGCATGGCTACTATCAATGTGACGTAATCGGTCACCAAGCTCATTAGCATGCAACTGATATGTCACCTTAACCGATGTAGGTTGAGTTAAGGTTATTTGCCATTCACCACTGGCAGTGCGTTTCCAAGGTAGCGACTGACCCTTGCTGTCGGTCGCATTAAACAATCTAACCCCATCAGCAACAGGCAATACTTGATAACGGCCGGTTCGCCATACTGGTAAATTAACCGTTAGCACCTGCGAATCAGTTTGAGGAAATGACACGCTCACCTGAGCTAAATGGTGTGCGGGTTGGTTAATATCAATATGGTAATCAACATCAGCAAGGGCTGGCATGGCCCAAGTCATCAAAAAAATGGCACTGCTAGCTAAAATTGCAAGAGAAGTAGGTTTCACTCTAGGTTCCTTCTGGTATGATTCTATTGTTTTTATTTTAAATTCCGAACAATTATAACGATCTAGACTCATTAACACAGTGGCAATTTGTAACTGAGTGAGAATACTTAGTATCAATGACAAACCAATGTTAATTTATTCATCGATACCAGCTGATAATGACGTCCACATTTTTTAATCCTAAAAAGGTATCTTTTACTATGCTGCGATGTTTTCCTCTGTTCATATTATGTTCAATACTATTAAGTTCAGCAGTGTGCGCAAGAGATATTGAACAGCAAGAAATATTGTTCAAAGAAAATCCTCAAAAAATTTATACCAAGTTATTGAGAACGACCGAGTTTCCTTTGCACTTTTCAAACAAAGCAGAATTCGACCAAGTCGCTGAAAATTTAGGTTTTCAACCAAATGAACTCCATCGTGATTTAGAGCTATTAGCTCGCCTTAATTTACAAGCAAAACTCACATCGCCAACTAAGTACCAAGATGCAGAATTACTCATATCGCAGTTAGACAGCATTGCATCAACAACGCTTGAAAAAGCCATGGTGATTATGCTTAAAGCACGGATAAAGGGACGTAAAAACCAAGAATATAATCAAGTGATCGTTGAATTCAATGATGCGTTGAATATGGTTAACGCCGATATCAGCTTAGAAAGCACCCTGTTCAAGTTAACACTGCATGAACAATTGAACATGTTACATTCATTGTTACTTCAACCTACGCCAGCCTTGTCTCATTTAAATCGTTATCGTGAAATGGCTTATCAGTTACACAATAATTATTTTATCGCCGATGCGGAATCGCAATTAGGCCGTTATTACAATCTGAATGGCGATCAAGCAAAGTCACTGCAGCATTACAGTGAAGCATTTCGTTTAGCCAACATCTTAGATTACCCTGGCATTAAAGCCCAAACACAGCTCAATCTCGCGCGGACCTACCGTGATTTAGAACAATGGGATGATGCACTCAAATATGCCCACAATGCGGCGGAAATATTTCAAGTAATCGGCCAGGATGTCTACTTGTCAGAATCATTAACTGTTATGGCGATGATTTACGCAGGCAAAGGGGAATGGAATAAAGCCATCGATTATTATTTAAATGTCCAGCAAGTAAATGAGCGGATGGGGAACCAAATTGCAATTGGGCTCACATATCACAATTTAGGTGAGGCTTATTTTAAATTGCATAATATTCAGGCGTCATTAGATGTAATGCAACGAGCAAATGAAATATTTAGAGCTCGAAAAGTAAATCATTACTTAGTCCATAACGAACTCCTCTTTGCTCAAATAACAACCAGCGAAGGCATGTGGACAAACGCGATTGAGCATGCAAATAAAGCGATTAAGCTGGCTAAAAAGAAACATTTAACCGAGGTGCAAACCGAGGCTTTAGGGTATTTATCTACCGCATATCGCAAAACTAACAACATTAATGCAGCGCTTAAAACTGTCGATGAGATAGTCGAATTAGTCAATAATTCACAGAGTAAAACTGAACAACCCAATGACTTTTCAGAGCTAACAGAACAGAAATTAAAATTTGAACTGGGTTTGATGCGCAATAAACTGGAACTGCAAACGACTAAAAATAAATACAATCAATTTATCATTTTAGTATTAGTACTTATTTTTAGTATTGCGATTATCTTATTGATTTTTATCTACAGAAAATTTCAACAGCGCAATACTCTGTACCTTAACGCACAACGTTTAAATACAATCGATCCCATAACACAAGCACAAGGTTACCGAGCATTTATTCAACTGATCAGCACACTGAAAAATACCGAACCTAAAACATTAGCTTTGGTAAATATCAACGAATTAAATAATATTGATATTCAACTTGGACTCACAGAATCAACGGCATTGATGCAACAATTTAATATTCAATTCAGTAAGCACTTAGATACTCAAGTATTTACCATACGCTCAGGACTGATCGGATGCTATTTTAATCAACAGTATGATGCTGATGTTATATTAAATGCCGTTATTGAGAGTCTTAAGCAATTAAAAACAACGCAGTTTACGATTCCAAATTTTGCGCAAAAATCGACCGAACACTATGCCAGCATTGGCCACATTAGTTTACCCTTGCTCGCCAACCCTGATGTCAGTATTAGTGCAGAATTACAATTTGAGACATTACAATATGCGCTTGCCGCGGCAATGGATATTGCCGAGCAACCAGCTTATGTCTCATTGAGGCCACTTAATTTTGCACCAGCAGCTATTTTTATGCGGCCACTTTATTTAAATCTGACTCAAGCACTTAACCGCGGCATCATTCGTGCAGAAAGTAATCGTCATGCCCAAAGTATAAATTGGCCAAATAATTAATCGCGTAATAAACTGGCAATTATAGTTATTTATTCTGTTTTGTACGGTAATTGGATTTGCTGCACAACATTATTGAGATAATATTACTATAGTGTTAACTGATCAGAGATTAGTTAGTGAAAAAACGAAATTATGTCTTCAATATGGCAACAATCACGGCAACCTATGCCTTTAGATGAAAAATGAGAGTAGGCACTGCAACATGAAAGAGTCAAATACAGCGATAACACAAATTTCGTTGATGAAGCAAAAGCTCCACGCAGCCAAACTTGCTCTCGAAGAGATAAACGTCGATCGCAATGGTAAATTGAAAACACTGATTCAATTTATCTCCCATCTCAGTCTTGCCTGCAAAGGACAATGTATTGAACTCGACAATAAACTGGCAAAATTGCGCCATCATATGCACAATTTTGAACAAATTGATGAAGCACTGCCAGAATTAGTCGACATTGAACGCTTGTTAAAATCTCAATACAACCAAACAATGACGCGTTTAGAAGACAGCCGTAACGGCCTTAATCGAGTTATCCGTCAGATCCAACGCATTGATTCAGCCCCAGAAAAACTCAAAAAAGAACTGACTTATTTTAAACAAGAACTCGGCAAGCCATTTCATACAGTATGGGAATACATCCCAAAAGTCGAAAAGCTGATATTTTTCTATGAAGAAATTTTAAAAAACGAATTTGCCGATGCAGACGATTACCAGATTTTGCCTCAGCACGTTCAACTTGCCAAAGAGCTTGCTGCTAAGATTGCCGAAATTGAGTTTAGAAAAGATCAACGCGACCAAATTCTAGTCATAAAAGAAATATTACTTGGTGATATTAGCTTGAGCAGTTTACTCGACTCTTACCAATCAATATTGAGTTTACTGTTAGAAAATATTGCACGTGAAAAAAGCGCATCACAAGACTTTTTATTTGCACTTAATGATGCCTTGTCCATAGTCCGTGATGTCGTCAATAACAGCTATAACAATAACCAACGCAGTGAGCAGCTTAAAGGCCAATTAAATAAAGAGATTAATTTACGCGTTAACAACGCAGACGAGTTAGTCTCTGATGCTGATAGTCTTAACGAATTAAAGACCCAACTAACGATACAGTTATCCTCTCTTCGTGATGCTCTTTCTCGTAAAGAAGCCCTAGAGCAGCGTGAACAAACACTGTTACGTAAGTCGATTGAATCTATGCGTAAAGAACTCAACTCGATGAGTCAAGAAGCCAACAATTACAAAGAAAAACTGTTTGAACATCAAAAGCTCAACCTACTCGATCCGCTGACCCAACTGGCAAACAGGACAGCATTAGAAGATAGAATGGAGCAAGACTATCGCAACCATGTCCGCTTTAAAACGCCATTATGGATAGCCATTACTGATATAGACCATTTTAAAGTGATTAACGACACCTTTGGTCACAGCACCGGAGATAAAACCCTGCAAGTTATTGCTATGGCCTTAAAAAACTCATTACGAGATAGTGAGTTTGTTGCCCGTTATGGTGGCGAAGAATTTGTATTACTATTACCTGATATTACTGATGAAAATATCTCTCAATTATTGAATCGCGTTAAAGATAAAATCAAAAATATTCCATTTAAGTTTAAAAATCAGAGAATTACAGTTACATTATCTATAGGTGCAGCACAAGTCATGGAAAACGAAACGCTTGAAGAAGCTTTCGAAAGAGCAGATGCTGCATTATACCAAGCAAAAAACAACGGCAGGGACCGAGTCGTTATTGATATCTAGCCCATCCTAAGACAGTTCTCTTTGGACTCGGCATCAATTACTCGAGTCCAAAGGAGTTGCTTATGATAGTAAAGATTAGTCCAAATGGTAGCCTAGATCAGCTTTCTCAATTAGAAGTAGAGCGACTAAAACAAGGTGCAAAAAGCGACCTTTATCAATTATACCGAAACTGCTCACTAGCAGTATTAGCTTCAGGCCTCATCAGCGATAGCTCTGAAGCACTATTTCATCGTTACGAATCCTTCAGCATCAATATATTACAACGCGAAAGAGGCATACAGATTGAGCTCATTGATCCGCCGATGAAAGCCTTCGTCGACGGTGAAATTATCACTGGTATTCAAGAGCACTTATTTGCTGTGCTGCGCGATATTATTTATATCAGCAATAAATACGAGAATTTAAAACACATAGATTTAAGCAATGCGACTCACATTACTAATGTGGTGTTTGATATTTTACGCAATGCTCAGGCAATCTCACCAATGAAAGATCCTAATGTTGTGGTCTGTTGGGGAGGACACAGTATCAACGCAGTTGAGCATCAATATACACGAGATGTGGGTTACCAACTGGGGCTACGCCGATTAGATATATGTACCGGTTGCGGACCTGGCGCAATGGAAGGCCCAATGAAAGGTGCCGCTATTGCACATGCCAAACAAAGAGTACACAACGCCCGCTATATCGGTTTAACCGAGCCAAGTATTATTGCCGCTGAACCACCCAATCAAATCGTCAATGAATTGGTCATTTTACCCGATATCGAAAAACGCCTCGAAGCCTTTGTTCGTTTAGGCCATGGGATTGTTATTTTTCCTGGCGGAGCCGGAACGGCAGAAGAATTACTCTATTTTCTGGGTATCTTATTAAATAAAGACAATAGCGATTCATGTTTTCCACTGGTGCTAACGGGACCAGCTGAAAGTGCTGACTACTTTACTGTTATTGATGAATTTATTGGTGCCACGTTAGGCATTGAAGCACAAAGCAAATATCAAATTATTATTGATGATCCCGTCAAAGTGGCTCAAGTAATGAAACAGGGTATGGAGCAAGTCAAAGCCTATCGCAAACAAAAATGTGATGCTTACCAATATCAATGGTCATTAAAAATTGAACCCGAATTTCAATTACCCTTTGCACCAACCCATGAGGTTATGGCAAATTTAAATCTCTACTTTCAAGATAACAAAGCAGAACTTGCCGCCAACTTGCGTAAAGCATTTTCAGGAATTGTTGCCGGTAACGTAAAAGGTGACACAATCAAGTTGATCCAACAGTTCGGCCCCTTTAAGATTAAAGGTGATCCTAAACTCATGCTGATGATGGATAAGCTATTAAACGCTTTTGTTAAACAACAACGAATGAAACTGCCAGGAAGTGCTTACGTGCCCTGCTACAACATAATAAAAAC
Source organism: Shewanella sp. SG44-6 (assembly GCF_014164185.1). Lineage (NCBI taxonomy): Bacteria > Pseudomonadati > Pseudomonadota > Gammaproteobacteria > Alteromonadales > Shewanellaceae > Shewanella > Shewanella sp. SG44-6. The sequence continues at coordinate 8,889 of NZ_JACJER010000040.1, forward strand.
CAATGAATAAATTACTCATTATCGATGGACTTAATCTGGTGCGCCGTATTCATGCGGTGTTGCCAGATGAAAACGATATAGCCAGCGTACAAGAACGTGTGCTGGCCGCATCTAAAAAAATGTTGCTACAGCATCAACCCACGCATTGTATTGTTGTCTGGGACGGCAATGAGCCCTCTTGGCGCAAAACACTGTATAACGATTATAAAAAAGGTCGCAAACCAATGCCAACAGCATTAAGTGATGGCCTGGTAAATATCAAAGCGACTTTAGCCGAGCAAGACATTAACTCTTTCGATGCGCCATCAGAAGCTGACGATGTCATCGCGACTCTCGCGATGAAGATGATCAGTAACAGTGGTGAGGTTATCATAGTGTCAACCGACAAAGGCTTTAGTCAATTACCCAGCAAAAATCTCACCTTATGGGATCACTTTAATCAACAGTTTTTTGATGTTACAGAATACGGTAAAAAACTCGGAATAGAGCAATATCAAATGCTCGACTTTATTGCATTGGCCGGAGACAGTGGTAATAAAATTCCCGGCATTATGGGGATAGGTCCAAAATCAGCAGCCGACTTGCTCAACAAGTTCAGAACCTTAGCTAATTTATATCGTTCGCTAGACAACCTTGGCGCTAAACAAGCACTTAAGTTAGCGGAAGGAAAAGAAATAGCCCGCATTAGCTACAAATTAGCGCAGTTACAATGCAATATCCCGTTGAATATTAATTTGAAACAATTTAGAACTAAACCAATATCAAACTAGTGTAATAATAAATCATCCAATAATAAAAACGATCTTCATAGCATAACGGATTAAACGCATTATGAACTCAAAAGTAAGCTATATCATAGGTGGCATTTTCACAGCCTATTTGTTGTTTGTCGCTGTCGTCATTTTTGTTTATGAACCTCAACCAGAAGACCGAGCTTGGGACGATCGCCAAGCATTTAATTTACAAAAAATGAGTGACATTCACTTTGGCCAAAGTCTTGATGAGATCCGAACCTTACTAGGCAGCGCAGATTTTGTCGAAGCTAAAACGGGTGTTGATGGCCAATATCAAGTGATGTATTACCGCACCCATCATGTAAAGTCAGATGGCGAAACCACTAAAGAAGAATGTACGCCATTGCTGTTCAGAGATAATCTTTTAGTGGCATGGGGACAAGATACTCAGCAACAATATTTTGATGTGCCTATCGCAGGTAAAGCCCCGCTATAAATCTGTTTTCAACTCAGCTAGAATCTAAGAACTCGCAGGCTCGCTAGAGGGCGGACTTTGTCCTGCTAGACCCTAGGTTTTAGGATCTAGCAGCGAAGCGCCCTAGCTGTGACGAAGTCATGCCCTAGAACCTAGGAGCTAAGTGGCTTGGGTTTGTACTCCTGATAAGATTCGCCTTGGCGCAGCCAATCTGGAGCAGGTGTGCCTTTCAAATAATGATCAAAGTACTGCTTCATCTTAATACTGTAATCAAGCTTATTAGGATACTTTTTCAAATGGTGTGGCTCATCTTGATATTGTAAAAACACCACATCCTTCCCTGCGCGGCGCATAGCCAGATATAACTCAACGCCTTGTTCCCAAGGCACAGCATCATCTTTATCACCAAACATGATCATCATTGGAGTTTGAATACGGTCTACATAAAAAATAGGCGAGTTTTCTATGTATTTTTGCGGCGCAGCAAATAAACTTTCTCCGATTCGGCTCTGGCCAGTTTCGTATTGAAACTGTCTTGCTAAGCCTGACCCATGACGAATACCACTATAAGCACTGGTCATATTCGACACCGGAGCACCAGTAACAACCGCTTTAAAGATATTGGTTTGTGTTACCGCAAAAGCGCTTTGATAACCACCCCATGAATGCCCCTGAATACCCACGGCATCTGGATCAGTCACGCCCATTTCAATTAGCTTTTGCACTCCTGCAGTCAATGCTTTTACTGACGAAATGCCTGGATAACCAATTTCAAAACGGATATCGGGTAAGAAAATAGCGTAACCATTGTCTGCATACCATGCAAAATTTGGTCGGTGGTTGAGCTTCATATCAGGAAAAGCATATAACCTGTCACTCATAAAGCGGTAAAAATACACCAGCGTGGGATACTGTTTGCCTGCTTGATAATTTGCTGGCTTAATTAACACCCCGTCCATTTTGACACCATCGCCATCTCGCCAATGGACTAATTCTGCATTGCCCCAGTTAAATGGTTCACGTTGTTTATCAAGCGTAGTTAACTGAACGGCTTTCTGTGGCGAGGTATTATCGGCAACATACAAGTCTGGATATAAGTCATAGCGCTGCTTTGTAAATACCACTGCAGCGGCTTTATTCGCTCTAGCCAGTAAGGTTAATTTACTATTACTTTCAGTTAAACGACTCACACCAGCCACGCCGATTTTAGCGCTAAAAAACCCATCCGCTTTTGATAGATGATTATAGCCTTGCAACAACACAGTCTCAGCATTGTTAACGACCGCAGGTAATAATTCATCTTTTTTGACTAGGCCGACTAGCCTAAATTGAGTTTTCTGTTTACGCCCTTCCCCATTGGTCAACATAAAGCCTTGTTTTGATGCAGTATTAAACTGCCAGACATCATATTTGTCATATACCGTTATCGCACTATCGTCGGCCAACCAAGGACCAAAGCCGTAACCGGGAGCTGCGCTGGGATAATCATGGTCTTCATCAGCAAAAGGAGTAGTAATATTTACGCTTAAATTAACCCGACGCTGAGAGGCAACATCAAATAAAAATACGTTACCTTGTTGGTAATAAGCTAAGAACTTGGCATTGGGTGATAACGTCGGCATCGCATCACTGGGTTGCTGAGTTAACACTAGCGTTTTGTTACCGTTGTTAACGTCCACTAAATAGACATCGCGATAAAAGCCTGCCCAAGTCACCATCTTCTGATATGGCACATCTGAACTAGCTAACAAGAAATGTGCTTGCTCGCCATAGGTCACATCAGGCACAACTTGGTCTGCTAATTGGACAACCTTATTTGAGTCCAGGTGTAAAACCGCTAGATAAGTGCGTTTTAATTCTTGCTCATATTCTTTAACTTCTTGAGGCTTAATTTTGGCATCATCACCATGCCAAATACGTAGCTGTTTTTTGGCGGTAATAATCTCAGGATTAAAGACATCATTTGGATTTTGATAATCAGCTAATTCAGCTTGCTGCCCTACTGTTGGCACTCGGCCAACAAATAAACGCTGGCCATCTTTTGAAAACTGTAAGCTTGAATATTGGTTATATGTCCACTTCTTGGTCGGAGCAAACTGCTGTTGTTGATTATTTTGTACATCGAGTAACAACAAATTATGCTCTCGACCATAACGTAAAGCACTTGCCATGCCTTTAGTTACCGCAACATATTGGCCATTGTCGCTGATAGCTAATGCTTCAATATGTTCATTTTTACTGCTGTAAAGCGGACGCTGTTGTTGATTATCGAGCGTGACTAACACGACTTGGTGTAGTTGACTATTATCTTGGTTGACTACCGCAACCAAATGTTGCGCAACTTTATCAAAGGCAAATTGAGTCACATTCGATAATAATGTTTGTTGGTCAGTGGCTAAATTAATCAGCTGAATATCAGCGCCTTTATCGGCTTTTTCAGTTTGAGATTGAGCAGAATCAGTCTTGGCGTTATTTTCAACAATACTCGCTTCAAGCGCTGATGAACCGGACTGAGCTGCTGGAGATGTTGTTTTAGTCTCTGTCGATTCAGCTTTAGCCACGTCAAACTTTAAAACCAGAAAATGACCGTCATCGCTAAATACTGCGGAGTCGACCTTATCAAATTGCTGCTGCTTGCCATTTTCGGTATTCAGTAACACCACTTGATGAGGCAAGTCATCTTTCTTTTTCGTTTCTCGATCAAATAAGCTCGCTTCAATTGTCGCCACAACAAATTTACCATCAGCACTGACTTGGACATTGGTGCCATTGGCAATTTCATATTGTTTACGATTATCACTAAAACGAATTAATGCACGACTATCGCCTCTATCAGGAGTAGCCTGTACAGCAATCACTGCGCCATTATCAGAAATAACCGGCTGCTGAAGGGTTTCAAAATGCATAATGTCATCGAGAGACAATGCACGTTGCGGCGCCGCATGGGCGCTCAATGACAGACAGACTGCCAATGGAATTAAATTAAATAATTTCACAGTTTTCCTCTAATAGTTCCCATAATCCATAACTGGAACAGATTATCGTAATGGACTCGTAAATAGATCATCTTTAATCTTAACGAGTCAACAGTTGACTTAAGCAGTCTGTAATCGATTTAACGCATTGCATTCGACCAAGGTCGTCTATATAAAAAAAGCTCACCGAATAAGCTAATGCACGACAATAAAACATAAACCGACCAACATTATTTAGCCTTGAGATGCTTTACACGTAAACAATTTGTAATAAAGGTTCATAGTAAAACAATCAAATTAGAATTGACTTAAAAATAACGGAATTAATGTGATAATACTCACTATTTTCTGTAAATAAACATTAAAAGTCGTTAAAATACGCCGCAGAAAAACGACGCTTTTTATCGTCACCTAGCCGTGTCATGTATACGGTCTATCAATTGCAGTAACCACAACCGTGGAAGGACTATTCATGTCAAAACGTACAATAACCGTGATCCCAGGTGATGGGATTGGCCCAAGCATTATCGATTCAGCATTAAAAATCCTCGACAAAGCAGGATGTAACTTTGAATATGAATTTGCAGATGCAGGGTTAACGGCGTTAGAAAAGCACGGTGAATTAGTACCACAACGTACTTTAGATCTTATCGAGAAAAACCGGATTACTCTTAAAGGTCCGTTAACCACTCCTGTGGGAGAAGGTTTTACCTCAATTAATGTGAGCTTACGTAAGAAGTTTGCCCTTTATGCCAACGTGCGCCCAGTGATTTCATTTAAAGGCACTCAAGCGCGTTATGAAAACATTGATATTATTACCGTGCGTGAAAACACTGAAGGTATGTACTCAGGTTTAGGACAAAAAATCTCTGATGATGGTCAAACTGCAGAAGCGACGAGTATTATTACCCGTCAAGGCGCAGAACAAATCACCACCTTTGCTTACGAGCTTGCACGTAAAGAAAATCGTAAAAAAGTGACTATCGTTCATAAAGCTAACATCATGAAATCAACCTCAGGTTTATTCTTGAAAGTGGCACGTGAAGTGAGCTTACGTTACCCAGACATTACCACTGAAGAAATGATTGTTGATGCAACTTGCATGAAACTGGTTATGAATCCTGAAAACTTTGATGTTATCGTGACGACAAACCTATTTGGTGACATCTTGTCAGACCTATGTGCAGGTCTTGTGGGCGGTTTAGGCATGGCACCGGGCGCAAATATTGGTCGCGATGCTGCGATTTTTGAAGCGGTACACGGCAGTGCTCCTGATATTGCAGGCAAAAACTTAGCCAATCCTACATCCGTTATTTTAGCCTCGATTCAAATGCTAGAATACCTAGGCATGTCTGATAAAGCTGAAATGATCCGCAGTGCAGTATCGGCAGTGATAGAAGAAGGCGATCGTACGACTCGCGATTTAGGCGGTACTCACGGCACGACCGATTTTACTCAAGCAGTACTGGATCGTTTAGTCTAGAACTAAGCGTAAGGCTGACGGTTTATTCAGCTCATCAGCGATTAATCTGCTCAGCCATTAAACAAAAAGCCCCTTATGCACTTCTGCCTAAGGGGCTTTTTGTTAGCGATACTATTGCATGCTTATGCGTAGCTCACACCCTTTTCAGGGAAAATCCATAAATGTACCGTCACTTCATCACGATCATGGTAAAGGTGTTTACACTGCATTTTAAAATCGATTTCATTTTCAGTTAAAATGGTGGCCATGGTTTCTAAGATAGTGCTCACTTCTTTATAGCGGCTCTTCATTGGTAATTTAAGATTAAAAATAGCTTCTTTAAACCAGCCATTAATTGCCCATGCTTCCATTAGCTCAGCAACACGAGCAGGCTTTTCAACCATGTCACACACTAACCAATAAATATTTTTACGTGGCGGCTCAAAACGAAAGCCATCGGCACGGTAATGCTTCACTTGGCCGGTTTCCATCAATTTTGGATCCATAGGACCATTGTCAATGGCCGCAACCATCATGCCACGGCGAACTAATTGGTAGGTCCAACCACCAGGGCAAGCCCCTAAGTCAACCGCATTTAGCCCACTGCGACAGCGAGTTTCTTGTTCTTCTTTAGTTAAAAAAGCACCGAAGGCTTCATCTAACTTAAGGCTTGAGCGACTCGGCGCATCCGTAGCCATTCTTAAGCGCGGGATCCCCATAAAATGTGGTGAACTATTATGGCTTAAGGAATAACCCGCATACGCTTTACCAGGTCCAATGAAACACACATGAATAATTGGACGACGGTCATTTTCAGCATTGAGCAATGCGCCACTCTTTTTTAGCCCTTGGCGAAGCGGTACGGTCAATTTACGACAAAATGCCGATAATTCTTTAGCTTCATTTGTATCAGGTGTTTCAACACGCAGCTCGCCGCACTTTGACAATTGGGCAAGTGAAGCCACAATCGGCCCAACGCGATCTTGTTCAGGTAAATCACTCAACAACTCACCGGCAGCAAACATTTGTCGCGCAAACACTAATGAACTAAGCGCTAAATCCTTGGCTAACGTATCGGCACCATTATCATCAAAACATTGATAGATAACATAAGCATCGTTGAGATTTGTTTTTACAAAGCCACCGACGTTTAATTCTGCAGCACGTTGTTGAATTTCTGCCGCACAATCTTTTTCATAGCCTGAGCGACAAAATAGGAATAGGTTTTTCATTTGGAGCCTTAGCGTAAGGATATTCGCATAACCGCGAGATAATAATCCCGCCATTATACCCAAAAATACTCGAGGTGGGAGAATTTACCCAAGCCATTATTCAGGCGATTTTGTATGCCAAATTGCCGCGGCAAATAACAACCAACCGACTAGGAAGCATAATCCTCCGATTGGCGTAATTGGACCAATCCATTTAGCGCCCGTAAAAGCATAAAGGTATAACGAACCTGAAAAAAATATTATCCCAGCAATAAAGCTATAAGCAGCCCAATTGATTAACTTAGATGGGATCCAATGGGCAGAAAAAGCCAATGCAATCAATCCGAAGGTATGATAAAACTGATAGTCGACCCCGAGTTTAAAAATGTTCACCAGCTCTGGTGGGGCGATAGTTTTAAGTCCGTGAGCAGCAAAAGCCCCCAGTGCTACGGCCAGAAAACCACTAAAAGTGGCAAAGAGTAATAGACCTTTATTCATCTTACTTAACCTCATACAACATAAACTAATCATCCATCATACTACCGAAGCAAGCTCATTTTCGAGACTTAAGCCATCACCATGAGTATCAGAGCTGTAATTAAGTTGCTACTGGCGTTGATACCGATATCAGCATAATAGACACACCATATAGCACTTAAGCCTTAGCCTAATTGCGAAATAAACTGCCGAATATACTCAATAGCATGATTAAGATTGCCATCGAGGGTAAAACCTGACGATTTTCGCGGTTGCAAACTATGATCACCATCACCAATCCAACACACTTGAGTATGCTCGCCTAACGTCCATGTAGGCACTTGCTGAACATCGCCAAACTTATCTCGCTCACCCTGCACAATTAACATCGGTAAAGCATTATGCACAATAGGATCAAGACGCGGTTCGCCACCTTTGAGGGGAATAAACGGGTAACCTAAACAGACTATGGCTGCCACTTTACTCATGACATCATCAAGTCCGGGCTGTTGTCGTTGATAATCGGTACTGGTCAATGTCGCTGACATCCGCCCGCCCATAGACTTACCCATCAGGATGATTCGCTGACAGTTGATCTGACCAAGGGCGATTTTTTGCTTAATGTCCTGTAGCACTTGTTCATAGTGCGCGAGGAGTTTAGGCGCTCTATCAGGCGGACGTCGTTTTCCATCTTGCATATTGGCTTGCATATACAAAAAATTAAATCGATACACTTGATAGCCTTGCGCGATTAACTTATCCGTCATCGTCACCATATACTCATGATGCATATTGGCACCCGCACCATGAGCAAAAACAATCAAAGTATCACTTTTAGGGCCTTGTAATAGGGAGTCGTGGGCCAACCCCCTGGTGTTATCCGGTAAGCAGCTCACTTCGAGACTCCTCTGCAAACATGTCCACCATCCACTCTCTAAAGGCTGAAATTTTGCCTATTTCAGAATGGTTTTGTTGGCAGACTAAGTAATAGGCATCTTTGCTAACCAATACTTCAGAAAACGGACACACTAAGCGCCCCGCTTTAATGTCTGGCCGAGCAAGTACGCTATAACCTAAAGCAACCCCCTGGCCATGCGCTGCAGCTTGCAACACCAATGAAGAATGGCTAAATATCGGCCCTTGATTGACATTAATATCTGTCACGCCACATTGCCTAAACCATGCCTGCCAATCCTGACGGTTAGAGTCGTGCAGTAGGGTATGAAACTTCAAATCGCTCGGTAGCGTTAGTGGCTTAGGACCATTAAGTAAGAGTGGCGAACATACCGGAATAAGCACTTCATTACGCAATTTGTCTGCACGTAAACCCGGCCAATTTCCTTGGCCATAATAAATAGCGACATCAACATCATCAGTTAACGAACTTGCATCACTGTCTACCGCTTTGATACGCACATCAATATCAGGATTTTTTTCACTAAATTTAGCTAAACGCGGCACTAACCATTGGATCGCAAAACTCGGTGACATACTCACAGTTAACGAACCGACGGCACTACGAGCAAGCAAGCGATTAGTCGCTTCTCCTAGCTCAATAAAAATATCTTTAATGTCCAGAAAATAGCTTTGGCCCTCTTCTGTTAACAATAATGATCTATTTTTACGTCTAAACAGCTTTAGCCCTAAAAAATCTTCTAACGCCTTAATTTGATGACTCACAGCAGCTTGAGTGACAAACAACTCTTCTGCAGCGCGGGTAAAGCTCAAATGTCTTGCTGCAGCTTCAAATGCTTTAACTGCATTCAAAGGAGGTAATCGTCTAGACATAGTGATCAATCTCTCGGTTTATAATTAGTTTTTCTAATGATTATGGTTATTTTTTGTCGTTTGTAAAGAACACTGTGTTTGGTTAAATTAGCAGCATTAAAAATACCGTTGGACACTCTCTACGACGTAACTGGGATGGTCCGCCAAATGTGATTCATTAGCCTGGAGGCTCACCCCTATGTTCAACCTAAATACTCTGTTTGCAGTTGCGCTGACGTCCATCATCGGATTATCAACAGCCCAAGCAACTGAACTAGAACCTATCGATATGGCCGATTTACATGCTGAACTATCGCAAAGTATTGAAGCCATGCAAATCGATATTAATAACGATGTTAACAGCATTCTTGTTGCTGACAATGAACAACAACAAAAAACTTCACAAGTGGTCCAAGCAAACTAATACGACTATGATTTAGCCTGTTATCCAAACAATAAAAAAACCGCATTCAATGCGGTTTTTTTACGTCTGTTACATGCAAACTTAAAAAGTATGCTGATTCAACTTGCTATGACCTAAATACTCATGCAGATAAAAGCGGCCAACACACGCGCAAACCGCTCCTGTGGTTAAGGGCGATACACTTTAACGTTCGTATAGCCTTGCTCAACAAGGTATAAAGCCTGCAATTTACTCATAACCCCACGGTCACAATACAATAAATACGTTTTAGACTTATCTAAGTCAGCAAATTGTGTCGCTAATTTAAAGAATGGAATCGCTTTAATCATCACATTATCGATTAATAATGGGCTTCGCTCTTCTTCTTCTGGAGCGCGAACATCAATGATGATCTCACCTGATGCCACATTGTTAACCGTTTCGGTCTCGGTAACTTGTTGATTCATTTCAGCCTCTATATCACGAATATCCATCACGACAGCAGATGCAACCACCCGTTCGATTAAGTCTTCGGAGAATTTCATCTCTTCGGCTTCAACCTTAGACAATATCGCTTTAACTGTAGGCTTTTGTGAAATAACCCCACAATACTCAGGAATCGACTTAGCAAAATCTTCAGTGCCAATAATACGGCTCTGATTAATAATATCTTGTTTATCCATTGTGATCAGCGGGCGTAAAATCAGTAACTCAGTACTCCGATCAATCACATTTAAGTTAGTCAGTGTTTGGCTAGAAACTTGTCCTAAGCTTTCTCCGGTAACTAAGGCTTGAATACCAAATTTGTCAGCGATACGAGTAGCAGCTCGCATCATTACACGCTTGAGTACTACGCCCATTTGACCATTATCAATGCGCTCAAGAATCTCTTCAACAACAGGCTCAAATGGCACAGAGATAAAACGTACTTTATGCGACTCACCATATTTTTTCCATAAATGATAAGCCACCTGCTTAACACCTATCTCGTGCTGAGCGCCACCTAGATTAAAGAAACAATAATGGGTACGCGCACCTTTCTTAATAAACTGAAAACTTGATACACCAGAATCGAAACCACCCGAAATAAGCGACAACACATCTTCTTGGGTTGCCATTGGGAAACCACCCAAACCTTCTATACGGCGCTCGACCATATAAAGCTTATCTTGATCTATTTCAAGATTAACAGTCACATCTGGATTTTTAAGTTTTACCCCTAGTGCATCCGTATGCTGATTTAATCCGCCACCCACATATCGCTCAACATCGATTGAATTAAAATCATGTTTACCAGAACGTTTTACGCGAACACAAAATGTTTTACCGGCAATTTCGTCACGGTATATTGGTAATGTTTGCTGATAAATATGATCAATAGAATCAAAGCTGTATTCACTGACCTGTACGATATGAGCAATACCTGGAATGCAAGATAATCGGTCTGCAAATGCATCACACAATTCCGGTTTATCAATTGGTACCTTGACTACAATACGATCGTATTGACGCAGAACTTTGGCACCTTCATCGACGTTTTTTAGTACATTACGGATATTGGTTTCGAGCATCTTAGTAAAGCGCACTCTTACAGACTTGCTCTTCATCATGATTTCAGGGTACAGCTTTACAATAAACTTCATCAGGGTTCCACAGGTATCACCATCAAATAGCACCACACTCGGTTTTGCTAAGTAAAAAGGACAGTAATACCTTGATAATAAATTAAAAAACAACACAGATCTATTTGCTAGATGTGTAGATAATCCAGTAAATAGCATAACTTATGCAATAATCTGCCAATTATACCAAATGATGTCTATTAACCAAACATATTCACTTTTTTATCTGCTTTTTGTAAATGAAACGGCTGTTAAAGCACATTTTTGACACAAAAAAGCGCAATCTATTTAACCTTCATAGACTGCGCTAATAATGATGTAAACTGATGAGTTGTTACTATTGCGAGACTACAATTTCATTCGACTCTTTAGGCTTACCTTGCTCGATAGAAATTTCAACGCGACGATTTCTTGCTCTATTCTCATTAGAATCATTAGCCACTAAGGGCCGATTAGATGCCTCTCCAACCACTTTCATTCGTGTCTCATCAAAGCCTGGGACTTTTCTTAACTCATGAGCTACGGAAACAGCACGTTGACTTGATAGCTCCCAGTTTGAACTGTACAGCTCATTACTAATGTCGGCCCCGTCAGTGTGACCGGATACCGTAATCACCCCGGGAACATCTTTTAATAATTCACCAATCGATCGCACTATGGGTTTGAACTTAGGTTGTAAAAAGCCAGAACCAGATGCAAACGAGCCTTTTTCACGAATACGGATAATAATTTGCTGACCTAAAGACTCAATTTCAATCGCACCATCGACGATTTCTTCATTAAGCTTTTCAGCCATTTTCTTAACTTGCTCGTTAATATTTTCTTGTGAAGATGCAGCATCTTTTTTAACAGCTTCAGCTTCTTGCTGCGCTGTTGCTGCGGCATTACCGCCACGCTGTTCACCGCTTTGTTTTTGGGTTCCACCAGCATTGTCATCTTCACCGGCCTGATATTCTATGGTTGGTTGAGTCATTTCATTAGTCTGTTGATTAATGATCTCAATAGGCGTGGGATCGGGTCGACCAGGGCGAAATTCCAATGCAATAACAGAGGTGCCTTTGGGGATATCTTTTACTTCAACTTTGTTTTGTACCCCAAATGCATACTTCATTGAACCGGCAATCTGCTTAAATTTCATCACGTCCATTTCAGAGAACGCTAATAACAACACGAAGAAGCACATAAGCAATGACATTAAGTCTGCAAAGGTGGCAAGCCACATGGGGGCGCCTGCTGGTGGACAATCACACTTGGCCTTAGCCATGAGTTACTCTCCGTCCGTTGTATCGATTTTTCTTAATTTTTCAGCCAAATAATTCTTCAGGAAGCCTTCGATCACCCGTGGATTTTGTCCATCTTGAATAGCTAATACCGCATCCATAATAAGATTACGATTAAGCAATTCTTCGTTCATACGTAATGATAATTTATCCGCCATTGGGATAGCGATCATGTTGGCGATCACTGCGCCATAAAGTGTCGTTAACAAAGCGACCGCCATTGATGGCCCAATGGATTTAGGATCATCCATGTTAGATAACATCGCCACCAAGCCGACAAGTGTACCAATCATTCCCATTGCAGGGGCTACATCACCCATAGCTTTAAAAATGCCAATACCGGTTTTATGCCGCTCTTCTGTCAAGGTAATGTCTTTTTCTAGCGCATTACGCACGACATCGCCATCATGGCCATCAACCAACATATCGACAGCTTTCTGCATAAAGCTGTTAGTTATAACCGCCTCTTCTAATGCTAAGAAGCCCCCTTTACGGGCTGCATCAGCCATGGTGACAGCTTGTTCGATTAAATCTTCAGGTTTGTCTAATTTGAACATGAAGGCTTTCATGCCAATCTTTATCGAACCTAAAAATTGTTTTAGGTTAAATTTCATCATCACAACAAATAATGAGCCAGCAACAACAATCAAAATTGACGGTACATCGATAAATAATCCGATACCACCACTAGTCACCATCGCACCAATAATAAATGCAAAAGCACCAATAATACCTATTAGGGTAGCTAAATCCACAACCTCTCCTCAATCGCAGTCATTGCGCTGCCTATTTGTGCCGCTTTATCGTGCTGTGAGCACATACTGTATAACCTGAACAACGGGGCATATTGTTGCTTAACTATATTGCCCATCGTTATGTATTACAGCAACAGTTTCAATACTATTTTATGCTATCAATTTTAAATTATGACTTGTTATCGGACAAACTCGGCTCAAGTTTAGCTTGTTTTTGCACATTCTAAACAAAATTCAATAACAAAGCGTGCTGTTGAGCAAATATCCAGCGACTGTATTTGACCGATACGCTGGGCTGATATACCTTGTCACTCGCGTAATGAAAGGAATATTAATTGTGGCAAAAAAACCAGAAAACCTCAGTTTTGAACAATCATTAACTGAACTTGAAACCATTGTTGCTCATTTAGAGCAAGGCGAAGTGTCTCTGGATGACGCGCTTAAACAATTTGAGCGTGGTATTAAGTTAGTCAGACAAAGCCAAGCAAAACTTGAACAAGCACAGCAAAAAGTCTCTATATTACTAAATGAAGATGATGCTGAATTTGTGCCATTCACTGTTGAAAGTGAATAATCGTCACAGAGTGTGTATTAAATAATAGGTCTTGATACGTGTTAGCTGAAGCGATAACAACATACCAAAAGCGCGTTAATGTTACTCTTAACGAGCATTTAACTTTGCTTGATGATGCCGCCCCAGATTTAAAAGCAGCCATGCTGCATGGGGCATTATTAGGCGGTAAACGCATTAGACCATTTTTGGTCTACAGTGTCGGTGATATGCTGGGTGTCAATATCAATGCGCTGGATAAAGCTGCCGCAGCCATTGAATGTATTCATGCATATTCTTTAATACATGATGACTTACCGGCTATGGACAACGACGCACTTCGTCGTGGTCAACCCACGGTACATGTTGCCTTTAATGAAGCCACTGCAATTCTTGCTGGAGACGCACTTCAAACATTAGCGTTTGAAATTATCACCGCTCCGAGCAATGACTTACACCCAAAGCAGCAAATCGCCATGGTGAGAGCACTTGCCAAAGCCTCTGGGTACCAGGGCATGTGTGGTGGACAAGCAATTGATCTTAGTGCTACCGATCACAGTATCAATATAGAAAGATTAACCGAATTACATAATAAAAAAACCGGTGCGTTGATTACTTGTGCCGTAGAGCTCGCGTTGATTGCTGCAGATATACCCGATGAGCACTATCAACTCATGATGAAATACGCTCACACGCTTGGATTAGCTTTTCAAGTTCAGGATGATATTTTAGATATCACCGCAAGCACTGAAGAGCTAGGAAAACCCCAAGGCAGCGATCAGCAATCGAATAAAAGCACTTTTCCGAAACTACTTGGTCTCGATGGTGCCAAAGCCTGTGCAGAACAACTAATACAAGATGCACTATCAGCGCTGACTAAATTACCATACAATAGCCAGTTAATTGCAGACTTCGCCCACTACATTATTGAGCGAAGATTATAATAAAGAGTCAGACAATCTCGCTATGAGCTTCGATATTTCTAAATTCCCAGTACTAGCAAAAGCTAATACACCAGAAGAATTGAGGAAGTTACCTCAAGGTTTACTTCCACAAGTGTCTGATGAACTCAGACAGTTCTTACTTCAGTCTGTTGGTATTTCTAGCGGACATTTCGCTTCTGGCTTAGGCACAGTTGAATTAACTGTGGCACTTCATTACGTCTACAATACCCCATTCGATCGATTAATTTGGGACGTAGGCCATCAAGCTTATCCACACAAAATACTCACTGATCGTCGCGAACAGATGCACACCATTCGCCAAAAAAATGGCTTACATCCTTTCCCATGGCGTGAAGAAAGCCCATACGATACCTTTAGCGTAGGCCACTCAGGCACTTCTGTGAGTGCAGCATTAGGTATGGCGATCGCTGCTGAAAAAGAAGCTGTGGGTCGTAAAGTGGTTGCCGTCATTGGTGATGGCGCCATGACAGGTGGTATGGTGTTTGAAGCACTTAATCATGCGGGCGACTTGCACAATGACATGCTGGTGGTACTTAATGACAACGAAATGTCGATTTCTGAAAACGTTGGTGCACTGAATAACCACTTAGCACAACTGATGTCAGGACGCTTTTATACCACCATTAGAGAGAACAGTAAAAAGGTCCTTAAAGGGATGCCAGTCATTAAAGAAATGGCTAAGCGTACTGAAGAACACCTTAAAGGCATGGTTGTGCCTGCAACGCTATTTGAAGAACTAGGGTTTAATTATATTGGCCCTATAGATGGTCACGATGTCGATTCGCTCGTTGAAACCATGCGTAATATGCGTAACCTCAAAGGTCCACAGATACTGCATATCATGACTAAAAAAGGTCGTGGTTATGAACCTGCTGAAAAAGATCCTATCGGCTGGCACGCAGTGCCTAAATTTGATCCAAGCCTGTTTAAGAAACCGACCACTAAACCTGGTTTACCTACGTTTTCACAAGTGTTTGGTAAATGGTTATGCGACATGGCTGCCACAGACGAGAAGTTAGTGGCTATCACTCCTGCTATGCGCGAAGGTTCTGGCATGGTTGAGTTTTCACAACGCTTCCCAAGCCAATATTTTGATGCTGCGATTGCCGAGCAACATGCGGTCACCTTATCCGCAGGATTTGCCTGTGCAGGACTAAAGCCTGTGGTCGCCATATATTCGACCTTCCTGCAGCGCGGATATGATCAACTTATTCACGACGTAGCTTTGCAACGTTTACCGGTATTATTTGCTATTGATCGCGGCGGTATTGTGGGAGCCGATGGCCCTACCCATCAAGGAGCATTCGATTTAAGCTTTATGCGCTGTATTCCGAATATGATCATTATGGCGCCATCAGATGAAAATGAATGTCGCCAAATGCTTTATACCGGGTATTGTTACCAAGATGGTCCTACGGCGGTGCGATATCCACGCGGTTTTGCCACAGGCGCTGAACAAGTAGAAAGTATGATGGCATTGCCTATCGGTAAAGGGGTATTAACCCGCCAAGGTCAAAAAATTGCGATTGTTAACTTTGGTACCACACTTGAAGCAGCGACTGATGCGGCAGAAAAGCTGGATGCCACGGTTGCTGATATGCGCTTTGTTAAACCACTGGATCTAAGCTTGCTTGAACAACTCGCTAACAGCCATGATGTTATTGTGACGGTAGAAGAAAATGCGATTATGGGTGGTGCAGGCTCAGGAGTGATTGAAGCATTACATAAAATGCGGATTGTGAAACCCGTGTTACAAATTGGCTTACCTGATGAGTTTATTGAGCACGGTGCGCCAGATGAGATAATCGCAGATCTGCAACTCGATGCAGCAGGTATTTTAGCCCAAATCCAAGCCTTTATGGCCTAAGGTTTAACGGCGGTTAAGTGTGCTATGAGCATGACTCGCTGATGATGCTAATAAAAAAGGACTGAAAATTCAGTCCTTTTTTGTGTCTATTGATTCAGTCTTTCGACCTGGTATCGGCTTAAACGTTAAGCTTCAACATCCACACTTGCACCGCCTTGAGATACCATTACCATAGCAGGCCGCAATAAACGGTCGTTCAGTAAATACCCTTTCTGCATGACCATCATCACAGTGTTAGCTGGAAACTCAGCACTAGGCTGCATACCGATAGCTTGATGATGTTCTGGGTTAAATGCTTGACCCTGAGGATTAACTTGGGTTACGCCAAACTTAGCCACTGACGTTAAAAAGCCTTTCATTGTCAGGTCAACACCTTCATAAATCGCCTTGGTCGCTTCATCTTCAGGATTGGTTCCCTGTAAGGCACGTTCCATATTATCGATGACAGGTAACAGTTCGTTAGCAAACTTCTCTAAGGCAAACTTACGCGCTTGCTCGACATCTTTTGCCGCGCGAGTACGGATGTTCTGTGTTTCTGCTGCTGCGCGCATTTCAACATCTTTACGCTCAGCTAACGCAGCTTCAGATTCAGCCAGTAGTTGCTCTAATTCTTCAATACGAAAATTTGCTTGGGTTAATTCATCCATCAAACTAACTTCATCAGCCGCGACTTCAGAAGTAATTTGATCTTCTACTTGATCTTGCGATGTATTGTTCGATTCGTTGCTCATGTTCGCTCCAGCTCATAAATGCGTTATTTCGTATTCTACGACAATAAATAAAGTGGCCATTTGCTGAAAATTAACAGCAAATCTCACACTTCTAATAAGTTTGAGTATATTATGGGGATCAATTCTTATGTTTCAAGGCCTAAAGGCATAACAAACGCGAATATGACTAAATTGTTCCAGACTATCGGACTCATCGGCAAACCACATCATCAAGGGACTAACCTCACGTTAACCCGATTGCATCATTGGTTGAGCATGCAGGGCTTTAAAGTTATCGTTGAAGGACGAGTATCTTCAGAGCTGGGGCCTGATGTTTGTTCAATGGACCTACTTGAAATGGGTGAGCATTGTGATCTAGCAATCGTCGTTGGCGGTGATGGTAATATGCTGGGTGCTGCAAGGGTATTAGCACGTTTCAACGTGGCGGTTATTGGGGTAAACCGAGGTAATTTAGGCTTTTTAACCGATTTACCTCCTGATAATTTCGAAGAAGCTTTATCCAAAGTACTTGGCGGCGAATTTGAAACCGAAAACCGTTTTTTACTCGAGGCTGAAGTTCATCGCCACGGAAAAATAACCGCAAGTAATACCGCGGTGAACGAAGCTGTGCTCCATCCGGGCAAAATTGCTCATATGATCCAGTTTGAAGTGTATATTGACGACCAATTTATGTATAGCCAACGCGCAGATGGCATGATTGTCTCGACACCAACAGGTTCTACGGCATATTCATTATCAGCAGGTGGGTCAATTTTAACCCCTAATCTACAAGCCCTGATTTTAGTGCCCATGTTCCCGCACACCTTGTCTTGCCGCCCCATAGTCGTCGATGCATGCAGCACGATTAAATTAGTCGTGTCACCTGATAACGGTGAAAACCTTGAGGTCAGTTGTGATGGCCACGTCCATTTAGCGGTATTACCTGGTGATGAAATCTTAATTCGCCGTTCAAATGAACGCCTAAGACTTATTCATCCCAAAGGACATAATTATTTTCATGTATTGCGCAATAAATTAGGCTGGGGCAGTAAACTTTTCTAACAGTTTGATCTAAGTCACAGCTAACCTCCCTTTCCAGTGAGCTTCTTCACATTACCAAATACTAATTAATTATATTGTAAAGCCAATCGAAAACTCGTTTGGTTTACTCTATATGACCTGTTGCATCCTTAAAAAGCGTGATCTCAAACACGCACTTAATAACCTCATACTGACTCGCCTCACAGTTCTGTCGACGATTACACTTTCTCGTGTATTAGATGATCTCGATCAACATCCTTAACACTTAAATAACGTCTATTACGCCCTAGTTAGCCAAATACTAACAAATAATAACAATTCAATACCCACTTATAGTGATTCGAGGTATGCATGACAATATTACAGATACTAGCAAGCTTAACCCCCATTATTAGCGTAATGGTATTTTTGGTGCTTATGCGCTTACCAGCGTCCAAAGCAATGCCCATATCAATGGTTGCTACAGGCCTTGTAGCAATGTTTATATGGCAAATGGATACACAACTTCTTGCCGCTTCGGTTGTTGAAGGTCTTCTTGCTGCACTAACACCGCTAACCATTATTTTTGGCGCGGTGTTTTTATTAAATACCCTTAAATATTCTGGCGCCATGGACACTATTCGTTCAGGCTTTACTAACATTAGTGCCGATGCACGTGTTCAGGTCATTATTATTTGTTGGTTGTTTGGTTCGTTTATTGAAGGTTCCGCTGGCTTTGGCACACCTGCAGCAATCGGTGCACCGCTGCTAGTGTTACTCGGTATTCCCCCTATTGCAGCTGCAGTAGTAGCCTTGATTGCGGATTCAACATCGGTATCATTTGGCGCAATTGGCTTACCAGTTCTATTTGGGATGGAGCAAGGTCTAACTGAAGGCGGCGTTAACATGGCAGCAGCGCAAATTGCTGAACATGGTGGCACTTTTGCAGGTTACGCACAGTTTATCGCTAAACATATGATCACCATTGACTTATTTACGGGTACATTAATTCCGTTAGTGATGGTGTGTGTGTTAACTGGCTTTTTTGGTCGAAACAAATCAATCAAAGAAGGCTTACAAGTTTGGAAATTCGCCATATTTGCAGGTTTCGCCTTTACGATACCAGCATGGTTAATTAACTATTTTGCAGGCCCTGAATTCCCATCCGTTATTGGTGCTCTTGTGGGCATGGCGTTAGTTATCCCTGTCGCTAGAAAAGGCTGGTTACTGCCGGCAAAACCTTGGTGTGACTTCAGCGAAAACGATCATAAATCAGATGAAGAAATAGCCCTAAACCAAACACCAGTTAAATTTTCACAAATTGCCGCTTGGTCTCCATACATCATTATGGCCGCGTTGTTAGTTTTATCCCGCGTGGTTGTTCCATTTAAAACCTGGTTACTCGGCTTTAATATCAGTTGGACGGGTTTATTAGGTACCGAGCTTAAAGCAGGTTTTGCAACCTTGTATGCGCCTGGTATTTTCTTTGTCGTCGTGTGTTTATTCGGTTTTATGTTATTTAAAATGAAACCTGCCACGATGAAGCAATCAATTACCGTATCGTGCAAATCGATGTTGCCTACCATTATTTCACTCGGTGCATCTGTACCTATGGTGAAGATATTCCTTAACTCAGGTGAAAATGGTGCAGGTCTAGCTTCAATGCCTGTGGCTTTAGCGGACTTATTGGCTAATAGCATGGGCTCAATATGGGCTTGGGTTTCGCCTATCGTCGGTATTTTTGGTGCCTTTTTGTCTGGTTCTGCAACCTTCTCAAACATGATGTTTTCAGGCCTACAGTATTCTGTTGCCGACAATATTGGTATGAATCACGCCATCGCACTCGCACTTCAAGGTATTGGGGCAAATGCGGGTAACATGATGTGTGTCATGAACGTTGTTGCTGCTGCAACAGTTGTGGGTATGGCTGGACGTGAATCTGAAATTATTCGTAAAACAATGCCTATCGCAATTGGATATGCCTTAGTCGCAGGTACCATTGCCGTTCTCTGGGGTGGATTTTAATTCACTGTAAAGTGGCTTCTATTCTAACGATAACAATACAGCAGGCACACTATTCCTGCTGTATATTCAAATATTAAGAGAGCATATTATGACGATTAATTATCAAGTAGTGATGGACACGTTAACGTCACAACTGGGAAGCCAGGCCGTATCTAACGATCCAGTGCGTCGTTTTGCTTGGTCTACAGATGCCAGTTATTTTCGGATTGTGCCTGAAATTGTGGTACATGCTGATACTCCAGAACAAGTTAAAATAACCCTCAATATTGCCAATGCACATAATGTCCCAGTGACCTTCCGCGCCGCGGGCACCAGTTTGTCTGGCCAGGCTATTGGTGAAGGCATTTTACTTATTTTGGGTCATGATGGTTTTAGAAACATAGACATTAGTGAAGATAAAACATCGATCACTCTAGGTGCAGCAGTCATTGGTTCTGATGCCAACATGGCATTAAAACCCTTCAATAAAAAAATTGGCCCAGATCCAGCAACATTAGCCTCGGCTCAAATTGCGGGTATGGTAGCAAACAACGCATCTGGCATGTGTTGTGGTACGGCTCAAAACAGTTATCAAACAATTAAGTCTGCTAAGTTAATGTTCGCCGATGGGACTGAACTCGATACGGGTTGCCCAGATTCTAAAGCAGCATTTAGTCAATCGCATTCAATGTTACTTGCAGCATTAACCGATTTAGCACAGCTCACAAAGAACAATCCAACCTTATCAGCCAGAATCCGTAAGAAGTTCTCAATTAAAAATACCACGGGTTACAGCATTAACGCACTGGTGGATTTTAGTGACCCATTCGATTTAATTAATCATTTAATTGTTGGCTCTGAAGGTACACTCGCGTTTGTCAATGAAGTGACTTATCACACAGTTGAAGAAGCGCAATTTAAGGCTTCTGCCATGGCAGTATTTTTTAATATGGAAGATGCCGCCAGAGCGGTTCCCCCTATTAAAGGCGATAGTGTTGCCGCAGCAGAATTGCTTGACTGGGCCTCAATTAAGTCGGTTACCGGAAAAACCGGTATGCCGAAGTGGTTAAGTGATTTACCTGAAGGTTCGGCTATTTTATTGATTGAGTGTCGCGCTAATGATCCACAGACATTAGTGAAATACACTGAAGATGTTATTCAAAAAATTGCCCATATTGACACCGAGCGCCCAACAGAATTTAGTAATGATCCAGTGGTATTTGGCCAGTATTGGGCAATGCGCTCAGGTTTATTCCCTATTATTGGTGGTGCAAGACCAAAAGGTACATCCGTCATTATTGAAGATGTAGCATTCGAATTACAGCATTTAGCCAGTGCAGCGTCAGACTTAACCGCCTTGTTCCATAAGCACGGTTACCCTGAAGGGGTAATTTATGGTCATGCCTTAGCCGGTAACTTCCACTTTATTATCACGCCTACATTTGCCTCACAAGATGATATCAATCGCTTCCAAGGCTTTATGAAAGATGTCGCTGACATGGTGATCAATAAGTACGACGGTTCGATGAAAGCAGAACATGGAACCGGTCGCGCTGTAGCCCCGTTTGTTGAAATGGAATGGGGTACTGACGCTTACACGTTAATGAAGCAAATCAAACAAATATTCGACCCAAGTAAACTGTTAAATCCAGGAGTTATCCTTAACGATGATAGCTTGGTACATGTTAAAAACATCAAACCTTGCCCTATTGTTGATGATTTCGTCGACAAATGTATTGAGTGTGGTTTTTGCGAGAAAACATGTCCGACTTCGGCACTCAACTTCTCTCCACGACAACGAATTGCGGTACTACGTGAAATTGAACGTTTAGAGCAATCTGGTGATAAAAAAGCCGCAGCCGAAATGCGTGCCAGTGCTAAATATGATGTTGTTGATACGTGTGCAGCATGTCAGTTATGTACTATTGCCTGCCCAGTTGATAACAGTATGGGTCAGTTAGTACGTAAACTGCGTACCCCCTACATCACTACCACAGAGCAAAAAGTACTCGACTTCCAAGCCAAACATTTTGGCGCAGTAAACCAAGTGATCAGTACAGGTTTCGATATTTTAGGCATTGTGCACAAAATAACCGGCGATAGCATTACTAACTCCTTGATGAAAGCAGGACGCTTGATTTCCAAAGAAGTGCCATATTGGAACCCTGACTTCCCTAAAGGCGGTAAAGTTACAAAACCATCGGCTCACAAACCAGGTCAGAAAACAGTTTTATACTTCCCAGCATGCGGTGGCAGAACCTTTGGTCCAACACCAAAAGATCC
This sequence comes from Shewanella sp. SG44-6, assembly GCF_014164185.1. Lineage (NCBI taxonomy): Bacteria > Pseudomonadati > Pseudomonadota > Gammaproteobacteria > Alteromonadales > Shewanellaceae > Shewanella > Shewanella sp. SG44-6. Next base: position 31,449 of record NZ_JACJER010000040.1, read on the forward strand.
TGATAACCGCACCTTACCTGAAGTCGTTATCACTTTGCTCGAACGGGCTGGTTACAATGTGATCATCCCAGAAAACACCCGCCATTTATGTTGCGGTCAGATGTGGGAATCAAAAGGTGATTTTAAAAACGCCGATGCTAAGCGTGATGAACTGATTGATGCACTGAGTAAACAGTCTGATAATGGCAAGGTGCCTATTATTGTTGATGCCTTGTCTTGTACTTATCGTACCTTAACCGGTAATCCTAAGGTCAAAATAACCGATTTAGTCGAGTTTATGCACGACGAGATGCTACCTAAGATGACCATAACCAAGAAATCTAATGTCACTTTACACCAAGGCTGTAGTGCCCGTAAGATGAAATTAGAACCTAAACAACAGGCAATTGCTGATGCGTGTGCTAACCACGTCGTGTTACCAGCAGACATTACTTGTTGTGGTTATGCTGGTGAGAAAGGGCTTTATAAGCCTGAAATTAATGCCAGCGCATTGCGTAACATTAAAAAGCTTATTCCTGCTGAAACTAAAGAAGGTTACTACGCCAACAGAATGTGTGAGGTAGGCTTAACCCAACACAGTGGTATTTCATACCGCCATTTAGCATATTTACTAGAAGAATGTACCCGTTAAATTAACCGGCCATCAGAGTAAATAGCGAAAATAATAAGGGCATTGATATTATATCAATGCCCTTATTTTTTGTTACCATACTTAACGCTAATTTCCGAACTCAAGGTTAATTGGCGTCATGAAACGAATTATTCACCCCAATCAAGTTGTCCTATTAACGCTAATTTAATAAAGGCTAATTTAATAAAGTTAGTTCAATAAACACGCCAGTAACTGTTGCTGCAACTTTTCATGTTCAAGTGGTATATCACTAATAATTTCTACCCGTGAGTCTAGAGTATCATCAAGCTCATTTAGCGCTAACGAGCCATCAACCATATTGACCCCTAATACTCCGTCGCTAGTGATCACTATCGCTTTTAACCTCAATACATTATCTATTTTAACCGTGTCAATCCAGGCCATAAAGCGCTCAAACTGAAAACAATGCACCGCGGAGAATATCCACCCACTGCTGTAGCAGCCCTCACCTTGATTGGTTTTGTGGATAAAGCCACTAGCAGAAACCTCAGCGGCATCAATATCACTCAGTGGTGGCTCGCTCGAAAACCAATTGTCTGCAAGCGATTTTCGGCCCAATAAGCGTTGTGCCGTTGTTGGACAACGATACTTTGTCGGAACATTTAAGTGCGCCAAAATCTGCTGGATCAAGTCAATATCAGTGAAGTGATTAGCGACTGTGATAAGTGGCGTGTGTTGTAAGTATAACTTGCTGAGGAATTGCTGCAGTTGCAGATGATCGTTTGCGGTGTAATGCTGTGCTTTGTTAGCAAGTAGCACATCTGCCAGCTGTAATTGCTGTGTAAACGTATCATGGTTTTGATAGCGTGGATCGCCAACTTTGCGGGCATCCACTAGGCAGATACTGGTTTGTAGCTTAATAACATGCTGATAATATTCAGATGTTAACAACTTAGCAATTTCGGCTGGATGACCTAACCCTGTGGGTTCTATGAGTAATCGATCCGGTTTTGTTTGTTGGATAAGCTGATTTATCGCCACTTGTGTTGGCAAGCCAGACACGCAACAAAGACAACCTCCGGGTACTTCTTTTATCACCACAGCAGGCTGTTTTTTTGATGATTCAGATGCGTGATTATCACCGACAGTGGCATTTAACAATCCACCATCTATGCCTATTTCGCCAAACTCATTCACCAGCACAGCCCACACTTCATCTTTGGGTTTATGCGCTAATAACTGGCTAATGAGTGTGGTTTTACCCACGCCCAGAAAACCGGTAATGATATTGGTATTAATCGGTTTAGTGATCATTTTTTCGCTTTAGAATATTTACCTTTACGAGTCGGCTTAGCATCAGTTTGCGATGGCTTGCCCCGTTTATACTTAAGTACTTTTTTAGGTTTCTCAATCGCCACATCCCGGTATCTAGCTGGTAGTGGCGCCCCTTCTTCATATCCGACTGGCACCTGTAACGGTAAAGACTGTCCAATAAGTAGTTCAATTGCGGCAAGTAACTCAAGCTCTTGCGGGCTGACCAGCGAAATCGCTTCACCGCCTAATCCCGCACGGCCAGTGCGCCCTATACGATGAACATAATCTTCACATTCTTCAGGCAATTCAAAGTTAATCACTCTTGGTAACGCTTGAATATCAAGCCCTCGAGCGGCCAAGTCGGTAGCGATTAACACGCGTAATTGACCAGTTTTAAACTCTTCTAGGGCGCGGTTGCGTGCACCTTGACTTTTATCACCGTGAAATACCGATGACTTAATACCGTCTAGGCTTAACTCGCGATATAAATGATCGGCGGTTTCTTTGCGACTGGTAAACACCATCACTTGCTGCCAGTTATGCTTGCCAATCAATTCAGATAACAACTCGGCTTTACGACGGGTGTCGACTTGATACACCTGCTGGACAACATTAGCCGCTGTGGTTTGGGTTTCAACATGAACATATTCAGGATTGTTTAGCATTTTAGCTGCTAGGGTTTTAACTTCTTCAGAAAAAGTAGCAGAAAACATCATGGTTTGATGTTGTCTGGCAATTAAGCGCTTCACTTTTTCAATATCTTTCACAAAGCCAAGATCGAGCATACGGTCTGCTTCATCAATCACTAAATGAGTGACAAAAGATAAATCCAATTCATGTTGACCAATAATGTCAAACAAACGCCCTGGGGTAGCGACCAATATGTCGACACCTTGCTCTAATGCTTTGCGCTGAGGATTTATACTCGCGCCGCCATACACAGCTAAGCTAATCAGGTTAATAAATTGGCTGTATTTAACTAAATTTTGTTCAATCTGAATCGCTAACTCACGGGTCGGTGTCATGATTAATGCACGTAAACGATGTGATGATAGTAAATCCGCATCATCTTGGGCCATTAAATGGCTGAGTAACGGTAAAGCAAAAGCGGCTGTTTTTCCGGTACCGGTTTCGGCACTGGCCAACACATCTCGGCCATCTAGCGCTAGTGGGATCACAGCTTGTTGGACAGGAGTAGCAGTTTGATACCCAGATTGATTCACCGCATCTAATAATAGTGGCGATAACCCTAGCGACGTAAATGACATAACAGACTCAGTAAAAACAAATAAAAATAGGTCGCTATTGTATACTAATCTAAACACCATTAACTATTACATTAATGGTGTTAGCAACCATTTATCACGGTGGATGATGCAGGTGTTGAGTGTGTCGCGATGACATTAACGTGACATGACCTTAGTCAATTTTAGTTGTGTTACTTTATTAACTAAATACTTTTGCTCAAAATCGTGTCGACACAAGGCATGCGAGAAAATATATCCTTGAGCATAATCACAACCAGCAAGCTCCATTAACTGTCGTTGATTTTCAGTTTCAATACCTTCGGCAATCACTTCAATGCCAAGCTTATGGGCCATGGCAATAATCGCTTCGCACAAATACTTTTCATTACTTTCTGCAGACAAACTATTGACTAAACCTTTGTCAATTTTAAGGTAATTAATGTTAAATTTCTTTAAATAGGCCAACGATGAATAACCTGAGCCAAAATCATCAAGCGAGATTTGTATACCAGCATCAGCATAAGCTAATAATTTAGCCTCAACATTAGGTTCAATTTCAAGCAATAAGCTTTCAATGATTTCAATGCAGATACTATTGGTCGGTAATGCGAGCGAATGCATGTAGTTGAGCCAGTCTTCAACCTGAGTCGACTCATCTTTAAACTGCACAGAAGACATATTAATACTGATTTGAACGTCTGCATTAAACTGTGCTTTCCATTTCTTTGCTTGCTCACAAGCCTGATAAAAGACCCAATTACCAATATCGACTACCATGCCAGTCTCTTCGGCAATAGAGATAAAGTCTGCTGGCGGAATAACGCCCACGGTAGGATGATGCCAACGAATTAACGCTTCAGCTTTGATCACCTGCTGACAACTTAAATCAACAATGGGTTGGTAATATAGTTCAAATTGCTGTTGAGTGATGGCAACTTTGAGATCCCGGATCAGTAGCATCCGCTTTTGGGCACTATCTTGCATTGCCGAGGTAAAATAATTAAATCGATTACGCCCAAGCTTTTTAGCTGAATACATAGCTTGATCAGCATTCTTTAACAATCCTTCCGTTGTTTTTGCGTCGTCAGGAAATAGAGTGATACCAATACTGGCGCTAATATAAGCCGTTTGCTCACCTAATAAATAAGTTTTTGACAGTTGTTTGAGTATTTGCTGCGCGACGCGATCGACACCATGAGTATCTTCAAGATTGGCCAGCACTATGGTAAATTCATCGCCACCAAGACGAGCAACAACATCAGTCTCTCGAATGCATTGCTTTAGACGAGCCGCCGTTTCAAGCAACAATACATCGCCCATATCATGGCCCAATGTGTCGTTAATCTCTTTAAAATAATCTAAATCTAAAAACATCAATGCAAAATGATTATGCTTACGGTCACTTAATAAAACCTCTTGATTCAAAAATGTTAGTAACATTCTCCGATTAGGTAATCCGGTGAGTGCATCATAATTGGCCTGGCGCCATATCAACTCTTCCGTTTGTTTTTTCTCAGTAACATCAGAAAATAACGCAACAAATCGATCTGCCTGCGACTTCTTGCTCACGATTGAATTAATCGTTAACAAGATAAGGTAACTTTCACCATTTTTACGCCGCATCCACACTTCACCATGCCAATGCCCCTGTTGGCTAAGCTGCTGTGTTAACTGCTGATAAAAGTGTTTAGGCTGCAGATCTGTTTCAAACATACTCAAATGCTGATTTTGTATATCTTCCTGAGTAAATCCTGTGATAAAAGAAAATGCCGGATTTGAATCAATAATAATGCCATTAGCAGTAAACACACTCATGGCTTCACTGGAGTTTTGATACACAGATGAGGCAATACTTAACGAATCTTCAACCTGTTTAATATCAGTAATATCACTATGAGTGCCAAATACTCTCAGAGGTTTACCTTTAGCATCAACATCAACAACGCTGCCGGTTTGTGAAATCCAGCGCCACACACCTTGAGAATCAATTAATTGATATTCCACACGCTGACTAATGCTGCGGCCTGTTATAATTTCATTAATACTGCGCAAAAACTTAAATTTATCTTTTGCATGTATTGCATCTATCCATCGCTCTGGCTGCAAATTAAGCTCGTCCATGGTACAGCCCAAAATCTCAGCACTGTATCGATTAGTGCTAATACGATGACTAACGACATCCCAGTCCCAGACGCCTAATTCACTGCTATCAAGTACCAAAGCGAGTTGTTCTTTACTGTGTAATAAAGCTTGCTCCGCTTGCTTTCGTTCGGTGATGTCTAGAAAAGCTGCAATCACCAAAAAAGTATCGTCTTGAATATGACGACGACATGTAATGGTCATATGGGTATAAACAACCGAACCATCTTTGGCGATAAAACGTTTATCAATTTCGTATTCGTTGAGTTGGCCTTTAAGCATTTCCTCATAGAGTAATAAATCTTTATTCAAATCATCTGGATGAGTTAATGCTTGCCAGGTTAGCGATGTTAATTCTTTTTCGCTGTAACCAAACATACGACATAAATAAGGATTAACTCGCAGCCAATATTTATTTTTTGTACTAATGGAAATACCAATATTGCCAATATCAAATTGATTTTTAAATAGAAAATCGTCTTGAAGTTTAACTTGTATATCGTTTTTACTGGATACTATTTGGCTAAGAAAATGACCAATGATCAGC
>NZ_JACJER010000041.1:0-36647 GCF_014164185.1 Shewanella sp. SG44-6
TACCTAAAAGATCGTGAGTTTAAAATTGAATTTCAAGAGCAGCTCAATCAGCTTTGGCTTAAAAAAGATTTACAGTTACAGGAATTTTCTTCGCAAGCAAAGCAAGAGGTATAACAAGGAATGCTGTCTTTTCTACCAGGTCCGATACTGTTTATTATTAGTCTGTCACTATTGATCATCAATACCGCAATATGGAGCACCTTATTGACCATTGGTGGGGTGGTAAAATTATTACTGCCTTTCTTGCCCGTTCGTCGTCTGTTAACGCGAATAATGAACCGATTCATGTGGGCGTGGGCAACATGCAATGGTGGTATTTTATATTTAATCTCAAATATAGAATGGGACGTCGAAGGTTTAGATAAACTTGACCCTAATGGCTGGTATTTATTGATCAGTAATCATGTGAGTGGTTTCGATATAGCAGCCCAAACATACTTATTGCGTAACCACATTCCAATGTTGAAATTCTTTTTAAAAAAAGAACTCATCTATGTGCCCATTATGGGTCTAGGTTGCTGGGCACTCGATATGCCATTTATGGATCGCACCAGTGCTGCCAAACTGAAAAAAAATCCTAAATTAAAAGGCAAAGATCTGCAAACAACCCGCAAAGCTTGTGAACGATTTAAGCACATGCCGACATCAATTATTAATTATGTCGAAGGGAGTCGGTTTACCGAAGAAAAACGCCTGCGTCAAAACTCACCTTATCGCCATTTGTTACGCCCTAAAGCGAGCGGTATCGCTTTTACACTTTCAGCAATGGGCGAACAATTTACCGGACTGCTCAATATCACTTTAGTGTATCCAGAAACGTCAGAAAAAGTATTAGCCAATGTCATGCATGGGCGCACTAAAAAAGTGGTTATGCGTGTTGAAACGCTACCCGTGCCTAAAGTGGATTCAGAAATTTACTTTTCAAGCCCTGAAAACCGTGTCGAATTTCAGCGCTGGTTAAATCAGCTCTGGTTAGATAAAGACCAGCAAATTGATGACATAATAAAAGTTTACCAACAGTAATAAGGATATTGGATAGGTTTAATTGTCAGAAAGTCGACAAATGACGATTTTCTGTTGCGTTGAGCATGTAAAACTGTCAGTTTTAGAAATAAAATAGTTTTCAGATAACTCAATTGATAAAATTAGTTAACAACTGAATCTGCAAAGCTTAAATTAGCATATCATTGTTAACATAATTAAAATTTTTCGCAGCCTTCCAATGAAATGTTTATAGGTGAAATTTGAATTTTCGTGCCTTAACGCTTGCAACACACTGGCTAGTTTTGGTCATTACATTGAGTTTCTCAGTGTCTGTTGCAGCGCAAAAAAATGCTCCTTATGACAGCCTAACTGAAGTAAAATTTGAGCACTTTGATACCAAGGATGGCCTAAATCAAAACTCTATTACTCGCCTTTTCATGGACAGTGCGGGAATGCTATGGATAGGTACTCAAGACGGTCTGCACAGTTATAATGGTGTAGACTTTAGCTTGTATTTGAAACAACAAAAAAGCACTAACTCTATTTCAGGCAATTTTATCACTGATATTTTGCAGTCACCTGACGGCGATTTATGGGTCGGTACTCTCAATAATGGTCTCAATAGGTTAAATTTAACCACAGGCAAATTTACTCAGTTTAAAAAAGCTCAAGGCTTGCTAGATCTTCAGGTGACCAAACTTGATGTTATCGGTGATACCCTTTGGATCGGCACACGTTCAGGTCTTTACATTCTCTCGCTAAAAACAGAAAAAATAACCTCCGTTAGCCTAGGCAATAACATTGCTCCTGAAATTACCAGTATCGCTAACATCGACAATAAGTACATTGTTGTCGGTACTCAAGCGCATGGCATATTTGCCATCGACAGTAACACTATCATTCGACTTGATATTCCGGTCAATATGACAGTAAATCAAATTAAATCGAGCTCAATCTATTCAGTTTGGTTAGCGATTAATAATCAAATTTGGCGCTACAATCTTGATACCCATGAAAAAGAACTCATTTGGACAAATGAAAATAGTTACGGATACAACCGTAATATTGCAGACTTTGTGGTGATTAATGCCAATCAGATTTTTGCTATCGGCAATAACAATGGCCTTTTTCAGCTGGATTTTTTTGATGAACAATGGCATAGCAGGCATTACAAGTATAATCCGCAAACCCTCAATACCATCAGTGCTAATAATCTGCAAAACCTAATGCTTGATCCAAATGGCACCTTATGGATTGGCACAGGTTATTCAGGAATTGATAAACTCTCTCTTACCAATCAATATTTTAGCCATCTCTACGATTACCAAACTGATACCCCAGGAATGGCAAACATGATCCGGGCTATTTTTCGCGATAAGCAGCAACGCCTGTGGGTTGGTACTGATGGTGCAGGGCTTAAATATTTAGCTCCTAATGACCATCAATATCACTATATTAATGAATTATTTGCTAAAACATTAGCAATACCAGCAGAAGAGTTATCGTTTGTAGTACACGACATAGTGCAAGATAACCAAGGTTTACTGTGGTTTGCCACCAATATAGGACTGTTTACTCTCGATAACAACAACACCCTCAAACAAGTAAAACCTAACAATGAGCAATTTAGTACCGATACCAAATTTCGCAGTTTAACCATTGATGACAAAGGCCGTTTATGGATAGCAAGTTCACAGGGGTTATATTTCATCTCTGAATATAGTCACACTATGATGGCTTATAACTTTGGCTTTCAAGATGACTTTTCACCCTATAAATACCAGATTATTAAGCTCTATTTTAGCCAAGGTTATTTATGGCTAGGCACCATGGGCGGCGTCGTTAGGCTCTCTGCTGAAGCGCAACAATTAGTGTTGTTAAATCACGACCCAGAAAATCCTTACAGCATTAGTGATAACCGTGTTAGAGACTTTTTACTGGCCGATAACGGCGATTTTTGGGTAGCAACCCATGGTGGTATAGACAAGCTAACGATTGAATACGGTACATTTAAATTTGAACGGATGGACGTTAACGCGGATAACAGTAGCAATACGGTTTATGCCATTTTAGAAGATGACGCTCACGATTTGTGGCTCAGCACTAACTCAGGAATTTCACGATTTACTCCAAGTACTCAGAGCTTTATTTCCTATAATAAATTCGAAGGTCTACAAGCTAACGAGTTTAATGGTACTGCCAAATTTAAAGAGGCGAATGGCGCCTTATGGTTTGGCGGTATTAGAGGGCTTAATCAGTTTAACCCCAGCACGATTCCCACTCAGAGAGCGGAGAATAAACTGGCGCTAACGAAATACACCGTAGGTGAAAACCAGCATCCTATTCTCGACTTAAGCCATGCACCTCACATTGTCATGCCTTATGAACAACAACTGATCAGTTTTGAAATCGGCTCACTCAATTTTAATTACCCTGGATTAAACCGTTTTAGTTACTTTTTAGACGGCTATGATAGTGATTGGCATGAGTTATCTAACGGCAATGACATCACTTATACGAACTTGCCGCCGGGTGAGTACACCTTAATGGTTCGCCATGCTCTGGGAACCAATAGATACAGTCAATATACACTAAATGTAAATGTATCCGTCATCCCGCCTATTTACATGACCAAGATGGCCTATGCACTTTATGCCACATTCGGGTTATTTATTATTATTTGGATTTTTTCGACTAGAAAGAAAAAACGAGCTAAACAACGCGAGTTTGACAGCAGTATCCGCGCATCTGAAGAGCGTCTCAAATTAGCGCTTTGGGCTTCTGGCGACGGTATGTGGGATTGGAATATTAAGGACGATAAAGTTTATCGCACTAATATGATTGAGCCGATGAATTTATCATTAACAGATCAACTATTGATTAAAAATATTGATCCAGAAGATAAGCCTCGGGTTCAACAACTGCTTAACGAACATCTCAATGGCGACAGTGAGTTTTTTGAAGCTGAGTACCGTGTTGAAACCAAACCCGGAGAATGGGCTTGGGTACTAGACCGGGGCCAAATCGTTGAACGTGATCACAATAATATTCCCATACGGATGGCGGGAACACATAAAGATATTACGAGTCGTAAAATTACCGAAAATGAACTTAAACTGTCATCACAAGTATTATTCAGTATGAACGAAGCCGTTGTCGTCGGCGAGTTGGATTACCAAATCCGCTCAATCAACCCTGCGTTTAGCCGTATAACTGGCTTTAAACACCGTGATGTTGTTGGCAAGCACTTCTTATTTTTGACAATGGGTAAGCAGTCTCGAGAATTTTATAATGCTGTTGAAACCCAACTACTAAGACACAAGCATTGGGCTGGTGAAATTCATATTCGAACCCGCGATCGACGCGGTATTCTTGCATGGTTAGAGATCAACCAAGTCATCGATAATAAAGGTGAAACCAGTCACTTTGTTGCAGTATTTACTGATATTACCGCACGTAAAAAAGCTGAAGAAGATTTACGAGTATTGGCTAACTTTGATCCACTGACCGGACTGCCTAACCGCACTCTGTTTCAAGACCGGCTAAATCAAGCAGTAACCAAAGCCCATCGCGCCAATAGTATCGTGGCATTATTATTTTTAGATCTCGATCGATTTAAACATATTAACGACTCAATGGGCCACCATATTGGTGACTTGCTGCTTAAAGCCGTCGCCCATCGTCTACAAAATGCTGTACGAGATGGCGACACGGTTGCTCGTTTGGGCGGAGATGAATTTACCATTATTTTAGAAGGCGTGGCTAAAACTAAAGCGGCCACTATTATTGCGGAAAAAGTGTTACATGCATTTCAAACCCCATTCCTACTAGACGATAAAGTACTGACGATCTCACCGTCAATTGGTATCAGTTTGTATCCTGAAGATGCTAAAGATACCACATCGTTGATTAAGTACGCCGATACAGCCATGTATCATGCTAAATCATTGGGGCGAAACAATTTCCAATTCTATACTGAACAGTTAAACCAATATGCAACCCGCTATGTTCAATTAGAAGCAGGGCTAAAAAAGGCGATTCAAGACAACGAATTATATTTGGTTTATCAACCTAAATATGATGTTAAAACTGAAAAGATTATCGGTGTTGAAGCTTTAATGCGTTGGGAGAGTCCAGAGCTAGGGCTTATCTCGCCGGTTGAGTTTATCCCGCTGGCAGAAGAAACGGGCATCATTAACCAGATTGGTCACTGGGCGATTAACCAAGCCTGTAGTCAATTGGCACAATGGCATGCGCTTGGTTTTGAGCATATCTCTGTCGCGGTAAACCTTTCGGCTAGACAGTTAAAAGCCGATATAATTTCTATCATAGAGGTCGCATTAGCCGTCTCTGGATTACCAGCAAGCGCCCTAGAGCTCGAATTAACAGAATCAATGATCATGGGCAATCCTCAAGATTCTGTCGCGATATTGGCGCAATTAAAGGCACTAGGGTTAACTATTGCTGTTGATGATTTTGGTACTGGTTACTCTAGCTTAAGCTATTTAAAGCGCTTCCCTATTGATACCTTGAAAATTGATAAAGAATTTGTGCGTGATATCACTGAAGACCCTGATGATGCCGCCATCACTAGCGCGATTATTACTTTAGCCCACAGTTTAGATCTTAACGTTGTTGCTGAAGGCGTAGAAACCCAAGCACAATTAAATTTCTTACGTGAAGGCGGTTGTGATCAAGTTCAAGGCTTCTTACTCAGTAAACCCTTAAGTGCCGATGACTGCATGACTTTATTAACATACGACAAAACTGACACTCGTCATTTTTAAGATAAAATAAAAGCTCCCAAGGGAGCTTTTATTATTATGAACATAATAAGCTAAACTATGGAGCAACGCGCTCAATACGCTTTACCCAACCTGCTGGTGCAGGAATATGGCCTTTTTGTAACTCAGTAAATACTTTATAGATACGTTTGATATTAGGCCCAACATTACCATCACCGACTGTGATAATGCGTCCATCCTCAAAAATATATGAACTAACAGGTGATACTACTGCTGCGGTACCAAAACCGCCCGCTTCAATAATTTCGCCAGACTCAATATCAGCAACAAACTTATCTAACATTACAGTTTCTTGCCTCACTTCACATCCAAGTAAATCGCCCAACTCAAGAATCGATTGCGAGGTGATTGACTTTAAAATCGTATCGGTAAATGTCGGAATAATCACCGTACCGTCTTTTAAAATATGAAAATGATTCATTGCGCCAACTTCTTCAATTTGAGTGTTGGTTGAATCTAGATACAGCACTTGCGCAGCACCATATTCAGCTGCCGCTTTGCCTGCACGTAAAGAAGCGGCATAGTTACCCGAAGCCTTTGACGCTCCCGTACCACCAGAAACAGCACGGTGAAACTTAGTCGTGATTAATAAGCGAATACCATTATTAACCCCAGAAGCATAATAAGCACCAGATGGGCTTAACATGACGCAAAAAGTGTATTGCTGGCTTGGGCTAACAGACAAGCGATCTTCAGTGGCAAAAATGAAAGGTCGAATGTATAAACAGGCACCATCTTGCTGCGGGAACCACAAACGATCAACATCAATAAGGGCATTAATCGCCTTTACTTGCATCGCTTCATCGATATTTGGAATACACACAATATCGGCAGAACGATTCATACGCTCAGCATTTTTATTTAAACGGAACGTATAAATCTCACCGTCTTCATGCATAAATGCTTTTGCACCTTCAAAAATCGATTGGCCATAATGCAATGTCATTGCACCTGGCGCCATTTCAAAAGGACCATAAGGCACTATGCGCGGATCGCACCATTGACCATCACGGTAATCCATTAAAAACATGTGATCAGTACGAAGTCGACCAAAACCAACATCACCTTCTGGTTTAAAGGGTTCTGTGCGGCGCTCTGACGCTGATTTTAAATTATATTTTATGTCCATTGCATACCACCTTAAAAACTGAGCTTGCAGACTATGGAGGCTAGAGATTAATGTCAAGTCGCAGCCATATATCCTAAATCAAAATACGTCAATTGAACGTAACAAGCATCAATATATTTATTCAAATTGCAACAGACAAACTGTCAGTGCATGTCTGATTTTCATCGCGCGCTAATTAATCAAAGTGAATCCATTAAGGCTAATCACTGACTTAAGGCAATAACTCGTTTACCACAGCGGCAATCACTGATATTTCAACTAAGTATTCCGGCTCCGCAATCGCAGCTTGCACACATGCTCTTGCAGGAGCATGGCCCACTGGCAACCAACTATCCCATACTAGGTTCATAGCATCGTAATCTGTCATGTCTTTGAGGTAAATAGTCGCGGATAAAATATGATCGCGTCGGCTACCAGCTTGTGCCAGTAAACGATCAACCTGTTCAAGCATGCTCGCCGTTTGAGTATTAATGTCTGCGTACTTATCATTTGCAACTTGGCCACACAGGTAAACAGTATCATTATGGATCACAATACTGCTCATTCGCTCACTGACATCGTGTCGAGTAATTATCATAACTAAGTCTTTTATTACCATAGAGGGCAGATGAAAATAGCGCGATCTCAGATAAAGTACAATATAGTACGATTTATTGAATATATTTTAGCCACTTAGTTTTAAAGGCTATTCCTATAGGCCTTGTCACTGCTAGAATCGGGATTCCATCCAGAAACGTATAGGACTCCCCATGAGCCTTGAATTATTGTCCCAACTGGAAAACAAAATCCAGGCAACTCTCGAAAATATTGAGCTACTAAAAATGGAGCTTGATGAAGAGAAGCAAAAGAATGAAGCATTAGTATTACAGCAGCAAGAATTGACACAAAAAAACCAACAATTGCAGCAGGACCTAAACTCTTGGAGTGATAAGGTCAACGGCCTTGTTGGTTTATTGAATAACGAAATCTAAATGGATTGATACTGCTTTGATTGTGTTTCAATCAAGGCATTTAGTTCGCTGATAGCCTGCTTAACTTTTGGCAGGCTTTTTTTCGTCTGTAAAAAGCGGCCCTTATCAAACTCAAGTAACCCTAAGTCTTTTACCCAGATAACACCACTCAAAAAAATCCTCGCATGCTTAACAATCAATTTAGGTGCATACACAGGGAACCTTCTCATACGATTTCCTCCAACAAGATAACATATGTAAATTGCGATGAAATAACGACAATAAGTTATGTATAACTCGACAGATAGAAGTCTAAAGCGTCGATAAAACCACTTAACACGACTATTCACTTTTTGTTTAGTTTTCTAGTTGAGCCACTACAAGGTTAATGTCAAAAGATTAGACCACGCGCCTGCGGAAGAGTTTCATCAATACGCTATTTTTTATTGGGTTGATCAATCCAAAAATAAAAAACGACACTTTAATGCCGCTTGCCAATATTTTGACGCCATGTTAGGATCTTTAATGTTACTCAGGGTAAAAAAGAGTTATTTAACTCATCTCCGTATCGTCTTTTATAGACATACGGTTTTTTTTTGCCTGACACTTTTTGCTTACGGCCTTTTGATTAACGTTTTTGCCACAACGTAATACTCGCTACCCACCACAATACACTCCCTATAAATAATGCTACCAAGCAGCTCTTTTACAGGCGAATAAGTGACGACTGGCCCTTGCCAGCATTTAAATCACAAATATTCAGGCAACAAAAAAGGAGCCTAAGCTCCTTTTAAAATACCAGCAGTTAACACTACTTTTTATTCATAGACGTTAAGTAATATGCAATATCAATTAACTCGTCATAAGATTTAATTGAGCTTGTTTCAACACGATATTTACCATTAACAACCAATGAAGGCACACCTGAAATTTTCGCATTTTCAGTATCACGCTTCATTTTAGACATCTTGGCATTCACCATAAATGATTTTGCTGCGGCATCATAAGCTTTACCATCTATGCCATTAGCAATAAATATCGCTCTGATATCATCAGGACGGGTGAACTGCTGACGTTTTTCATGGATAGCGCTAAACAAAGCTGCTTCCATTTTTTTCTCAACATTAAGCTGCTGCGCAACTGCAAATGCGCGAGACATTTCAACACCCATTTCACGACCAATAAACTCAACATGTTCCTGATTAAAGCTTACGCCTTCAGGTAAAGTCGCTTCTATTTTAGGCACCACAGTTTTAGAAAAATTAAAACAATGTGGGCAGTAAAAGGAGAAAAACTCAGTAATTTCTGGCTTGGCAGTTTCAGGGCCATCACTAATCACAGTGTAATGAACACCTTCTTTATAATCGGCAGCCATCGCAGCCATCGGCGCTAGCAAGAGTGCAGCAGCCATCAGTAATGCTTTTTTCATTTTACTTCCTTCTAATAGGCAAAATATAAATACGCTGGCTCTATCATAGTCTAGCGTTAGCCTGTAACTCAATTGCTAGCTAATTGTATTTGTAACTAAATACGATTAGGTAGTGATTATGAAATATTGTTAATTAAAACTGGGTAAACTCAGCGGAGGTTCATTGAGCGTAGATAACTGCTCTTTAAACGCTAGCGTTTGTTGTTCCCAGTACTTTATATCACCAAACCATGGAAAATTCATTGGAAATGCTGGGTCTTGCCAGCGTTTGGCTAACCACGCATTATAATGCACCATCCTGAAAGCCCTTAACGGCTCAATCAGAGCCAGCTGTTTAGCATCAAAATCACAAAACTCTTGATAGCCTTCTAATAAAATATCAAGTTGCAACAACTGTTGATGGCGATCACCAGTTAACATCATCCACAAATCTTGTATTGCTGGGCCTTGCCTGGCATCGTCTAAGTCAACAAATCCGGGGCCGTCTGGGGTCCATAAAATATTACTAGGGTGCAAGTCTCCGTGCAGGCGTATAGGCGTAAAACGATGTTGCTGCCATATCTGCTTGGCTTTATCTAAGACCTGCTCAACTACGGTAAAAAAAGCCGTTTGCATCGCGCTTGAAACCATATCACTTTCACGTAAATAGCGATAAGACTCATCTCCCAAAATCTCCGGCGTTAGCGATTCACGGTACTTAAAAGGTTGTGTTGCACCATACTGATGAATTCGCCCAATAAAACGGCCCACCGATTCGAGTTGATCTAAATTATCAACTTCAAATGCCCGACCACCAATAGAGGGGAACAGTCCAAAACGATAACCTTGATACTCAAATAAGGTTTTACCCTCGATAACCACAGGAACAGCAATAGGAATATCTTCGGCCGCTAAAGCCAAGGCGTAATCATGTTCTTCTTGAATTTGCTCATTACTCCAACGATGTGGTCGATAGAACTTGACCACATAGCGCCTCCCTTGGTCACAACGGAACTGATACACTCTATTTTCGTAACTGTTTAGCGCTAATAATCCCGTCTCAGGGAAGATACCAATGCTTTCAATGGCATCAAGAATGAGATCGGGTCTCAGTGCCTGAAAATGAAATTCTGCGCCCGTACGGTTATCCATGTATGCCTTCTTTAGTCGTTTGAATATGTGGAGCAAGTAGCGTTAACAAAAACGCTAGTACGTCTAATTCTGCAGCGCTATCGGTAGATATCCAACAAATATCACCATAAAACTCATAATGTAACCATAGAGGACTGCCTTCAAAGTTCAGCAACCACTGGTGGCGATCTGCGCCCCATTGGCGCTCACGGATTTCGCAATCAAGTGCCGCAGCTAGCGGTTCTGCAAATCGTTCAAACTGCTCAAAATCCACCTCAGCTTTAATAATAAGACTTAATGCTGCGGGATCTAATTGGGCTGACAATAATTTCATAAATTAACTCGACTAAAATAATTCAATTAACTGCTGCAAGACATAATTAGGCCTTGCCCCCATTCTGGTGGGCGTTTAGCAAAATCTTCCATCTCGGGCTGTTCGTCAAAAGGACGACTTAACAATTGTTGGAGTTGCAATAATTTACTGTTATCGCCACTTTCTTCTATATCAATAATGGCCTCTTGCGCGAGGTAATTACGTAAGATGTATTTCGGGTTAACACTATTGCGATCACCTTGCCACGCATTGACATCTGCCACTTCACCCACTCGCTTTTGATAAGCTTGATACCAAGTATCAAAGCCTGCAAGATCGACCATATCATCACGTAAAGTACAATAAGAGCTACTCGGGTCAATTTGACCCACACGACGTAAACTATTGGTGTAATCAAGTTGATTCGCTTCCAGTAAAACAGTTAACTGCCCCACGAGCTGTAAATCTTGCTGATCCAGCTCAGCTTGAGCCGCCTGAGTGCATGTATTTGAGTTAATGCTCGCTTGAGGCAGCCCTAATTTGGCGCGCATTAGGCTTAAATACTGGTTAACTAATTCAGTTTGATAAGTATTTAATGCCGCAATTAAATCATCAGCATCAATAATGGGCGAGAGTGCTTGGGCTAAACGTTTAAGGTTCCATAGACCTACTCCGGGCTGCTGGCCAAATGCATAACGGCCCTCGTGATCAGAGTGGTTACAGATAAAGTTTTCTTTAAAAGTATCTAAAAATGCAAAGGGGCCAAAGTCAAAGGTGTCACCGAGTATCGACATATTGTCGGTATTCATTACCCCGTGAGCAAAACCAATGGACTGCCAATGGGCAATCATTTTTGCAGTAGATTGCACCACCTCATAAAACCACTGCTTATAACCCGCAGCATCGGCGGATAAGTGGGTAAAGTGCTGCTGAATCGTAAAATTCACTAATTGAGTCAACTTACCAGCATCACCGCTTTCGCTGTGAAAAAAATATTCAAAATGACCAAAACGAATATGACTTTTAGCCAGGCGTACCGTAATAGCTGCTGTTTCTTGGCTTTCACGCCATACAGGTAAGTCGGAACCGATAACGGCTAATGCGCGGCTTGTGGGCACATTAAGCGCCGCAAGCGCTTCTGATACTAAAAACTCGCGCACCGCAGAGCGCATTACTGCCCGGCCATCACCTTGGCGAGAGTAAGGTGTTGGGCCGCCACCTTTTAACGCGACATCCCAAGCACCATTAGGGCCAATAGCTTCACCTAATATAATTGAGCGACCATCGCCTAATCTGGGAGTGTAACCGCCAAATTGATGACCACTATACACTTGCGCATAATAACTGGCGCCAGGCGCGGCATAGTTAGCCGATAACTGCATCAACAATTCATTATTAGGTTTTTGTAATCCAATCAGTTTCGCGGCGTCATCACTCCAACCAAGCCAATGAGGATTGCTGATGGGTAGCGGATAAACTTGTGAATAAAAGCCGTCTAATTGTTCAAAAAAATCTTGCTTAAAGTGCATCATATGCAGCACCAACAACCTGACTTTTACATTGTAATTGCTGTTGTTCATTTACCTGACACTGTTCACCACAAGCAAAAGCTTTCTCTGCTGGCAATGATGATGCCTGTAAGCGTAACATTCCTGCACCTTTAGCTTGGCATTGTTCTAATGAATCGTAATAACCAGAAATATGCTCTTGCAGGACAATTTGCGTCGGCACAGGCGTGTGGTCAGCCACATAAAATAAGGTCCATTCTGGAGTACGCATACACCCGCCAAGTAAGACAAGCGTGGCAGTTATCAGCAATATTGTAGTCAATGTACGGGTCATTAATATCATTTTAAACCTTAAAATCATTGGATCTGAAGCAACAAAAAAGCGAACCAAGGTCCGCTTTCCTTTTGAATATCATACCTGATATCCATGCAACAGTGTTGATTAGCCTATTAGCTCGCTTTAGCTTTAGCTTTTTCGATGCGTTTTATTCGCCCTTCAAACCCAGTGACAGTTCCATCAGTTAACTGGTATTCAAGTGCTTGCTGGCACACCTTAAGCGCTTCATCAAATTGACCAACATCATTTAACAAGGTTGATAACTGCATAAACGCTGGCGCTTTGATATCGTCAGTATTTTTTTGAGCCACATGTTGCTGATGCAGTGAGCGATAGAGCTCTAAATAGGTTAGCTGCAATGCTGCGCCATATTGGCAATAATCAGCTTGCTTACGCATTTTATAACAATGGTTAATCACACTGACTAAACCATCATGCTGGCCTTGAAGATCTGTGGCATTGTTGGCTACTTCAACCTGTTGTTGCAAACTCTCACTAGCCCAATCGCCTTTAGCGGGCTCCAAACTCAATCCTCCAGCTTGGAGAGTCGACACTGCAGTCGCAGATGTATCCGCTGATCCAGTTTCATCATGAGTCAAGGTATCTGTAGTTTCAGAATCATTTGGCTCAGCATCTGGCTTGGTCGTGAGTTTTACGTTTGGAGTATCGACAGGAGAAGCGTTAACTGATGGACTATTAGCATGACTCAAGGTATCTGTAGTTTCAGAATCATTTAGTTCAGCATCTGGCTTGGTCGTGAGTTCTGCTTGTTGAGTATCGACAGGAGAAGCGTTAACTGATGGACTCTTAGCATGACTCAAGGTATCTGTAGTTTCAGAATCATTTAGCTCAGCATCTGGCTCAGTCGTGAGTTCTGCTTGTTGAGTATCGACAGGCGAAGTATTAGCGGTTGTACTTGGTTCATCGACCAATGTAGCCGATGTGCTCTGAGGGGCATTAATTACAGAATCGCCTAAAACGACATCAGCTGCCGGTTTATCTAATTCCTTATGCTCTGCATCCGCCGTATCGGTAGCGGCTGGCGATGACGGTTGAGCAACTTCAGATGATGACGAATGCTCAGTGGCATTGCTATCGGTTTTATCAAGTTCTTGTTTTGCCACTGCTTGAGTGCGTCTGTATAGGTACAGAGCAATTGCAACCAATACGAGCATTAAAATGATCTTCATTAGGCTTCCACCTTGCTGATTAAGTGCCATAACACACTATTTTTTCTCACTCACAACGACATTTATTGTGAGGTAATGTAAAGGGTTAATGATAGCGCGCTGTTTTTTTAAGCATCTACCATTATTATTTCAATGTACACTATAAAAGCGACAATTTATCTATTTTAATCTGTAAAAAGGCATACATAGCCGATCATTTGAGCACTGGTCCAATCTTTTTTGCGATCTTAGCCTCATATAAAGTTAATTTTGGGCCGAATATCAAAGTTAACTACACTCAGTTTGTTAGCTGTTATCATCGAGCTTACACTGCAAATATCAGACTATTTTACTAAGGTATTAAATCAAGGATAACCTTATGGCTGAAGCAGAATTATTGAGTGACCAATTACTCTATGAGTTTCGCACTATGCAAGCTATGGTGGAAATCTACTGTAAAGTGCACCACCCACTCAAACCAGCCAAAGATGTGTGCCTACAATGTAGTGAGTTTCTAAGCTATGCCAACACTCGTTTAGATCGTTGCCCCTACGGCCAACAAAAACCAACGTGTAATAAATGCCCAGTACACTGCTACAAGCCCCAAATGAAACAAAGAGCCCGCGAAATTATGATGTTTGCTGGGCCAAGAATGTTATTACCACATCCCATTATGGCGATTAAGCATTTACTTGCTGAGCGTAAACCTGCACCAGGTTTACCACCAGAAAAAGCCTCAAACAGACATTTTCGAAAAGTTAAGCAAGGTTAACAATCGTAAACTACTTGCTTTGCAGAAAGTAGGTTAGTATTCACTGTCGTCCAAGAGAGTGAAAATGAACCAATTTAACGATTTATTTATTCAAACATACTGGTGGCTTTCCTTACTCGGAGGCATTCATTGCCTTGGAGTGGGCGTGTATGTTCATTATATTTATCAAAGCAGCACTCGCAGCCATAGCCTACTCGCCGGAATATTTTTACTCATCGGTTGTTATTTTTTAACCGGGTTGCTAACACAAGAAACAGCTCCAATACCAATCCATTTGGCCCTAACGTTATTCATTCCAATCTATTTTTTACTCATGCCCATGCTGTATTTATATTGTAAAAGCAGCTTAACCGAACAAGACTACCAACCACTGATCATTAAACATTTTGGCGGGGCTATTCTTGCTGCCTTAGTCACCAGTTCAGCCATCTTGTTTCATATTCGTATCGCCCCTAAAAACTTACAAAACACTATTACATCACTCGCTGAGTTAAACACGATTAACCTACTAGCAGTCATTTTACCCCTATTATTAATGCTGCAAACCATGGGTTATTCTTGGGCGATTTATCGCTTGTTATCACGCTATCGACCACAATATTTAGCCAGTAGGCAACCTAACTTACAAGTTATTCGTTTTCGCTGGTTAAGCGTATTAACCATAGGTATTTTGATTAATTGGGTGCTGCGAATTGTATTGGTATACTTACCATTTTACTTAGGTGATTCAGTATCCTTGTTAATTCAAGCAGTAACTCAATTAAGCCTTCTATTCACAGTCTATGTGTTTGCCTTGTATGGTATCCATCAAGTCACACGATCAGCCTATTTGCGCGGTGCACTCAACGCCAGCAGCAAAGATGATACGTCACAGTCGCAACTTAAAGCTCATTCGCTACTAGACGATGAAGAAATCACCTATTTACAGCAGTTAATGACCAATAAAGATGGACGCGATACCAGTCAATACACGACTAAAAATAGCAGTGATAAAAAAGACTAACAGCGCATGTCTCACGTTAACATTATGCTTAAGAGCGTATTGCGAGTAGCAGAATATAAATGTTAATTAACGCACGCTATGTAAGGGTTATGCTACTCTAAGGCCAGTTTTATCATGACAATATAGTCACCGAGGTTATTTATGAAACGTTCAATTAGCTTAGTGTTTTCTAGTTTTCTTGTGTTATTAAGCTTCGCGTTTTCAGCTCCTAGTTTTGCTGACGAAGCAGCTTATAACGATGCAACTACCAATTTTAAAAAAGCCAATGAAAGCCGACATTTATTTGATTCAGCTTATGGTTATGCAATCTTCCCCAGTGTCGCCAAAGGGGGTATAGGTATTGGTGCTGCTTAT
This sequence comes from Shewanella sp. SG44-6, assembly GCF_014164185.1. Classification (NCBI taxonomy): domain Bacteria; kingdom Pseudomonadati; phylum Pseudomonadota; class Gammaproteobacteria; order Alteromonadales; family Shewanellaceae; genus Shewanella; species Shewanella sp. SG44-6. Next base: position 15,864 of record NZ_JACJER010000041.1, read on the forward strand.
GGTAACGGTCGAGTGTATCAGGCAGGCTCGTACATGGGTGATTCTACATTAACCCAACTATCAATCGGTTTTCAGCTAGGCGGACAGGCCTATAGCGAAATAATCTTCTTTAAAGATGCCAAAGCATACAATGATTTTACCAGCGGCAGTTTTGAGTTTAGCGCTCAAGCGTCAGCAGTAGCAATTAACCTTGGTGCTAATGCTCAAGTTGGCACCACAGGTAATTCTGCGGGTGCAGGACAAGCTGGCAGTAATCATGCTGCGACTGCAGCCTACATCAATGGCATGGCGATATTTACCGCCGCTAAAGGTGGATTAATGTTTGAAGCCGCCCTAGCCGGTCAGTCATTTACTTTTGATGGTAAGTAACCGCGACGAGTCTTAACACTCTTAAGCACATAACATTCAGGCTGCCATTGGCAGCCTGAATTATTTTGAATAAGTGGTTTTTAAGGTATGGCCTGTGGCCATAAATACAAAAGTACAAAAGTACAAACCTGGATCCCGGCTCACGAACATTACCGGGATGACGATTAAATTAGCCTGCGTAATAAGACAACCTACTAACTTACTCTGCTATGGGCGAAGCACCACAACGCTAGTGGCCGCAGGCCATGCAAAACCGATAAACCTACCAAAAACCTATTTATATCCCCCAAGGGGCTGGCGGTAATGCAACTGGTTGAGATAAATCAAACTCAACTTTAAAGTCGCGATTTTCCCTGGTTAACCGATAAGTAAAAGTATTGGCTTCAATCATCATTTGCCACTCGTTAGTAACCGATTGCGTTAAGCCATGTTGCTTAAAGTTGGCAATAGACTCATCGTCTACTGGAAACGTTTGCAAGTTGGCTGTGCCTGTATCACGGGTCTCTCCACCATACATAGTCACTTTGTCATCGCTGCCATCTTTATGGCGATGATCATGCTTTAAGCGCAATCCGGTATCGGTTTGAGTTATCACCCAAGTGCGAGAGTGATCATCACCAACATGAAATGGAATACGTAACTGGTGATCGGTGCATTCTCTTACATGCATAACTAATGGTTTGCCACTAAAGCCATCTCCTTCACTGCCACCAGCAGTGATCTTACCGGCAAAAGCTTTCCCACAAAGAGCGCTAATAGCTTCAAAAAATTGCTGTTGCTGTACCGAGTTTGCGGCATAAGCAGGATTAACCAACATAGTGCTACCACACAGTAATACCCCACTAAGGTATCCGCTCAGCCTAATTAACGTTGGCATAATGATTATTCCTTGTTTATCAAATAATTAGATTTTCAAACGATTAAATCGATAAAGAGTCATAGTGTAAAACACTTATGACTATTCGCTACAGTATTAGCGACAGTATTAGCCCACATTACCTTGTTATTGAATCTATTGCTGCTAGAAAAACAAAACCCGCAAATGTTAATGCGGGTTTTATGACAATAAGTTAACGTGTTAGCTTACTTAGCGTATTTAGACTTAGTCGCCCAAGTGGTCGCTTTAGCTGGACGCTTAGCGCCCTGGCTTTTGGGTGCTTGCCCATTTGCCGCTTGGCTCGAAGGCTTAGCTGGAGACTTTGGTTTCTTCCCTACTGGCTTAGCACTGCCTTTATCCGCTTTAGTGTTACCTTTACGGTCTTCAAACTGGTCGGCAGAAAAACGGGTCATCGCCTTTTGGCCGCCTTGTTCTTTCGCTTTAAGCGACGGCTTTTGGCCCCACTTCACTTTAGTTTGCTCGTTACGCGTTTCTGGTGGTACCAAATGATTTGGACCATTACCAATTAACGACTCTTTACCCATAGCCACTAACGCTTCACGGATCATCGGCCAGCCGACAGGGTCGTGGTAACGTAACAAAAATTTATGCAATTTACGCTGACGGCCTTTTTTCGGCACTGTCACTTGTTCACTGTCATGTTTAATGTTTTTCAGTGAGTTAAGTTCGGTATGATAAATCGTGGTCGCATTGGCCATCGGCGATGGATAAAAATTTTGTACTTGATCCAATTTAAACTTCTGGCCTTTTAACCATAATGCCAAATTGACCATGTCTTCATCGGTAGTACCAGGATGCGCCGAAATAAAGTACGGAATTAAAAACTGCTCTTTACCGGCCTCTTTAGAAAACTTATCAAACAGCTCTTTAAACTTGTCATAGGTTCCCATACCTGGCTTCATCATTTTACTGAGTGGGCCTTCTTCGGTATGTTCAGGGGCAATTTTTAAATACCCCCCCACATGATGTTTCGCTAACTCTCGAATATATTCTGGGTTTTCGATAGCCAAGTCGTAACGCACACCCGAAGCGATTAGCACTTTTTTAATGCCAGGTACTTCACGCGCCGCTTTGTATAAGTCGATGGTATGTTTATGGTCGGTGCCCAGATGGCCACAAATAGACGGGAACACACACGATAAACGTCGGCAGGTTTTCTCTGCTTTCTCACTGGTACAACCTAAACGGTACATGTTTGCCGTTGGGCCACCCAAGTCAGAAATAACACCGGTAAAACCTGGCACTTTTTCTTGAATGTCTTTAATTTCTTTGATGATCGACTCTTGCGAGCGACTTTGAATAATTCGCCCTTCATGCTCGGTAATCGAACAGAATGAACAACCACCAAAACAACCACGCATGATATTGATTGATGTCTTAATCATATCGTAAGCTGGGATTTTTTCTTTGCCATACATCGGATGCGGGATGCGTTGATACGGTAAATCGAATACCGCATCCATTTCGTCAGTGTTTAATGGCCACGCTGGTGGGTTTACCCATACACCACGGTTGGCATCATGTGGTTGAAACAAGGCACGGGCACAACCCGGATTTTGCTCTTGGTGCAAAATACGCGAGGCATGGGCATACAAATACTTATCTTCGCTGACCTTGTTATAGGCAGGAAGCAGCACATAGGTTTTTTCCCATGGCTTTGGACGCGGCGGTTGCACGCTAATCGCTTTGGGCGCATCGTTATCAAAAATCTTTTCGTCTGTTGGACCAGATAAATTACTGCAACCAACATCATCAGCACCATATGGGCTAGGTAATGGCTCAATTTTATGTAGTTGGTCAATTTTGCGTGAATCCATGCCGCGCCAACCGGGCATAGGTTCTTTGCGCATTGTTGCGGTACCACGAACATCGTCAATATCGCCAATGGCTTCACCCGCAGCAATACGGCGTGCAACTTCCATTAATGGTCGTTCAGCATTGCCGTAAATCAATATGTCGGCTTTGGCGTCAAAAATCACACTGCGACGGACTTTATCTGACCAATAATCGTAATGAGCAATACGGCGTAAGCTGGCTTCAATGCCGCCAATCACAACCGGTACATCTTTAAAGGCTTCTTTACAACGCTGGGTGTACACGGTTACCGCACGATCAGGGCGTTTACCACCAATATCACCGGCAGTATAAGCATCATCATGACGTAACTTGCGGTCTGCTGTGTAACGGTTAATCATCGAATCCATGTTACCAGCGGTTACCCCAAAAAACAGATTTGGGCGACCTAGCTGCATAAAGTCTTCTTTGTTTGACCAGTCTGGCTGCGAAATAATACCCACACGATAACCTTGAGCTTCTAACATTCGCCCAATCACCGCCATACCAAAGCTAGGATGGTCAACATACGCGTCGCCAGTCACGACAATAATATCGCAACTATCCCAACCTAAAATATCCATCTCTTTGCGAGACATAGGTAAAAAAGGTGCAGTTCCGTAGCATTCAGCCCAAAACTTTGGATAATTAAATAACGTTGACTCAACTTGCATGTATATGACCTACATAAATGGGGAAAACCAGTCTAACTGATCCGATGATAACATCAGCCTACGGCTGAATTTAACGGACGCGGAGTATAGCAGTACAGCGACACTAAGTGTGACTAAAAAAACATCAAAAGTGAAATATTTTTATCCTTTTATAACCTTGTAAAACACATGGGAATATTGCTATTCCCTTATGCTTTCAATGTTATAACCCAAGAAAGAAGCCAATATTAGCGACCGCTAAGGTTAATAGCACAATCCAAGTGATTAATACGCCCCAAAAACGGCCAAAATGATAGCCACCTTGACCTTGATTTAATCCAATAGCATGTAATAAGCGCGCCACAATCCAAGCTGTGCCCAAACAATGTATCAAGTAAACTGGCATGCCATTTAATTCAGCCAACGCTAACAAAATAAGTACTATGGGTGCATTTTCAATTAAATTGCCATGCGCTCGAATCGCAATCGATAATCCTTGGTGACCACCATCACCGATACCTATTTTATTTGCGCGACGAAATTTAACCACTTTGTACGATAATGCTAAAACCAATACCGCCGTTAAACCCGCGTATAAACCCGATATCATCAATGTCATGTGTTATTCCTTGAGTCGACTATATTATTGTTATTACATCAATCTTTAACATATTGATGCTATACCAACATTTTGGATCAGTTTGGCTGTAAACACACGCCTTAATCGGTTAATATTCGCGCCAAAACTAGCTCAACACCCTAACAAGAGTGACTATCGCCCAGTGGATAATCAGGATTTTTTAGAAAAACGCCGATTTATTATTAAGTTAGGAAAATACTTACATAAGTTTGGTACGCCTGCGTATCGCTTAGAATCCCACTTGCAAACGGTATGTAGCACGCTCGGTATTGAAGGTTACTTTTTAATATCACCGACTTCGATGACTTTTGTACTGCAACACGATACTGAACAAGAGTATAACCATGTCGCTCGCGTCAAACCTGGTGACCTCGATTTAGGTTCATTAGCACGCACTTTTGAGTTAGTGGAAGAGCTTAGTTCTGGCCAGCGCACTCTGCAAGAAGCATTAGAGCGCCTAGAAGAAATCGCTAATAAACCCAATCCTTATGGCCATAAACTCACCTTATTAGCTTTTGGCTCAAGTGCGGGTGCCTTTGCCATGTTAATGGGTACCGGTTGGCATGACGTTTTTTGGTCGGCTATTTTAGGCTTACTGGTATACAGCCTCGTTTTTTGGGCTGAACGTTCAAAACGTATTGCAGAAATGCTTGAGCCTATGGCGGCGGTCGTTTGCGCTATCTTGGCGACAGGGATTGCGCAATTTGACCCGAGTATCAATTTACCTGTGACCATTTTATCGGGGATTATTATTTTTGTTCCTGGTCTTGCACTCACACTTGGCTTGGCGGAGCTTGCCGCCCGCGACTTAATCTCGGGTACTGCACGTATCATGGATGCAGTCATGCAGTTGTTTAAACTGTATTTTGGTGCAGTGCTTGGCATGACCATAGGGAAGGCGATATTTGGCGAAACCATTTATGTCGAACCGATACCACTGCCGCGCTGGGCGATTTGGTCTGCAGTACCGCTATTGTCTATGTCACTGGTGATTATCTTTAAAGCACGCTTAAAAGACTCTCCTTGGGGCGTGTTTGCTGGCATTGTGGCCTTTTTCTCTGCCATGCTCGGCGGTATCTACTTAGGTGAATCTATTGGCATTTTTGTCGGCGCGCTCGCGGTAGGTATTTATTCGAACCTATACGCCCGTTGGATGAAAGCACCTGTGTCGATTGCGTTACTCCAAGGTATTGTTATTCTTGTCCCGGGTAGCAAAACTTATATCGGCTTAAATGCACTTATCTCAGGTGAAACGATGCTGAATCAAGCCCATTTAGGCTCACAAATATTCCTCATTTTTATGTCCTTAATCGCAGGACTCATTTTTGCCAACGTAATCGTACCTCCCCGCCGTTCCTTGTAAGCCTCCGATTATTATATTTCAAACAGCATAGGGGCATGATAAATACAGCCCTTATGTTGTTAACAATCTAAATACCCTTATCTTTTTAGTGGCTAAATGAAATATTTATTTAAGCTACATGTTTGACTATGATGTTATTCAGGTATGATACAAAACAAAGAGGCAACATAATAATTTCATATTAGAAACAATTACCCTTTGTTGCTGACCTCTTAAAAAACATAACAATAAAAATAAGGACGAAGCTATGCCAATCATATTTATGGCAGCATTTATTTTCTTCATCCTGCTGACTTCGCAGAGTGTTCAAGCTGAGGTTGCAGCCACTCAGTCACAGCTAACCGCCAACGATGACTCTGACATCAATGAGCAATCGACAACTAATAAGCACCTTGTTGATAAGGTCGCTAAAATCGTTATTGTTAGTCACCCTATTTTTGATGAGTCAGCACCAGATGCTATCTTTTTACATCGCTGGGCTAACTATTTGCACATCAACACCAAAGAATCGACCATTCTCAATAGCTTAAGCTTTGAAAAAGGCGATAAGATCACCGAGAAAGATCTGCAAGAAGCGCAGCGATTGTTGCGTTACGAATCTTATATTCGCGATGCTAAAATTAATATTGCCAGAAAAGACCCATTGGCAACCGATAATGTTGAAGATGTGGTGTTAGTCGAAACATGGGATAACTGGTCATTATTACCTACGGTAAGCTTGAGCAAAAATGGTGGCGACACTAAATATTCTTTTGGTATGAAAGAAGATAACCTACTGGGACTAGGGGTTAAAACCAAAATAAAATACCAATCAAGTGCCGATCGTACCGGTTATAAATTAGCTTTTGATGCTCCAGTAAGATGGCTTAAACACGCGAATGTGTCGGTTGATTTTTACGACAACAGTGACGGTCAAGCATCCTCAATTGCCTTTAATAAGCCCTTTTATACCCTCGATAGCCAAAATATGTATGCAGCGTCGTGGTTAACTGACACTCGCATTGATACCATTAGACAAAATGGTCAAGACATTAACGAGTTTGAGCATGTCATTGATTATGCAAACTTAGGTTATGGTTGGTTAGTCGATAAACAAGCGGATCAATTGCATCGTATCAGTGTCGGTATTACCCAAGACCAACATCAATTCAATAATATAGACTTATATCCTCAGTCACCATTACCTTATGATCGTGAATTTATATATCCATGGATCAGCTACGAATATGTCCAAGATCAATTCACAGTCCTAAATAATATTCACCTGATTAATAAAAACGAAGACTTTAATTTGGGTTGGCATCATAGGGTCAGTTTAGGATTAGAAACCAATGACGTCGCTGATAATGCCGATCTCGGCTACCACTTAACCATGCTAAGTACCCGTGGCTGGCAAAAAGACAACCAATTATTGCTCATGACTATCGATGGCCAGACCGATATTCAAACGGGTCAACAGGACTTTTATAATGTCGGTTTAGGGGCTGAATTTTTCCATCAAATTAGCCCTAAGTGGACAGCCTACTCCAAGGCCCGCATTGCCACTTCGCACAATAATTACCTTGACCGAACTTTTGCCCTTGGCGATGAAACCGGCGTGCGCGGTTACCCTAATGACTATCAACATGGTGACAACCAATGGTTACTTACTGGTGAGATCCGTTATTACCCTAATATTAACTTATATCAACTGGCCGAATTAGGCTGGGCAGTATTTGCTGACATTGGCGAAGCAAGCGGCGGCACAGATCAGCAAAATGAAGTCAATGGTCCTATTGGCAGTGTTGGCATCGGCGCGCGCATTTACTCCCCTAAATCAAGCTACGGTAACGTAGCCCATGTTGATATTGCCGTCCCTATCACCACAGGTAATGACATCAATGCCTGGGAATTTAGATTCCAAGTTAAGGACCATTTTTAAAGCGGTAGGTAGACCGTTTAGTTACGATAAACTTTCGCAAAGTAGTCAGCACTAAATGCTTTATGTGCTGCAATGTAGACTTGATGACCAAAAATGTTCTCAACTGGTGGCCACAAAGCCAGCGTGTAAAGCAGCGGCTTAACAAAAAAGGAGTAAACAATAAATTGTTCACTCCTTTTTATTCAACAACACGTAAATACTACTGCAACTAACCGTCTTAGTTTAAAAGTGATGTGATACCTGCAACACCACTTCTCGTGGTGCACCAGGGAAATGACCATTACGTTCAGAGAAACCGCTCACGGCATATTGTTTATCAAACAGGTTTTTCACATTTAACTGAAATTGCGTATCTTGCCACCGAGTTGTCCAGCTCATATCGAACACAGTATAAGGCTTAACACGCTGCGCATCCGCGCTGATTTGCTCACTAACATAGTCGGCACCTAATGCAATAGAAGACTGCAAACTGTCAATCTCATAACGCGTCCACAAACCCGCTTGATGTCGCGGCGCATTAATAAATTTAGTGCCATCGGCATAAGTATCGCCCACATCGCCTTGAGTAACGCGGGCATCGTTGTAGGCATAATTGGCCATAATGGTCCAGTCGGCAGTAATATCGCCCACCAGAGTAAACTCAACCCCTTTACTTTCGACCTGCCCTAAACTAACCAAGGCAGGGATATCATCATCAAGACCGGTATAGTCAGGGTTACTCATGGCAACATCTTTTTTGGTAATTTGATACACAGCAACCGTGGTCATCATACTACCGTCAAACCACTGATTTTTAATACCGAACTCAACCTGCTCGCCCATTTCCGGATCTAAACTCGCGTCTTTACTTGCAGTTTCTTGATCGCCAAGGGAGGTCGGATTAAAACTTTCAGCGTAGTTAATATATAACGACGTATCGGTGGAGTATTTATAAACAACACCACCACGCGGTGATACATGGCTATCACTAAACTCAAAGCCAGTTTCTTTGTCAAAATCGTTAAAGTGATCGTAACGTAGTCCCATCAACAACAACCATTTATCACTTAAACTAATTTGATCTTGAACATATAAACCCGCGCGTTCGGTTTTAGTGCCATCACGATGTTGATCTTGTAAGTTATAAGTTGAAGGATCTGTTTCACCGTAATTAAGATCAAAAATGTTAAGATTAGCCACCCCGTCAGCCTCGTAACGAGCACGCCAATAATCATAATCGCTGTTTACGTGATGATAATCTGCTCCAAATAATAAGGTTTGCTCAATATCAGTATCTAATCGATATACAAAATCTGACGTCACACTCACTTCTTGGTTAGCGCGATATTGTTTACGATATTCACGTTTAATGGTTTTATCATCAATATTGGCTTTACCATCGCCATTAACATCAACCCAACTTTGTGATTCGTGATACCCCTGAACGCGCTCGTTATCCAGATAACGCACTGTGGTATTAACACTCAACTCATCGCTAAAGTGATGTTGTAAGTTAGTTTGTAATATTGTTGCTTCAAGGTTTTGATAGTCGGATTTTTCATTCGCGTTATAGCTTGGATCCACTAAAAAATTACCCTCATCGTCAACGGGAACACCACGTAAACGATTACCGCCTAAGTCTTGTTTGATATAATCAATGGTGGTTGTGAGCGCTGTATCATCGCCAAGTTGAAATAATAACCCACCGGTCAGCTCGGTGTTTTCAGAGTCTGCATTATTACGAAAGCTGTCTTTTTGTTCATAAAAACCACCTAAACGATAGGCAACTGAATCTGTTAAACCACCTTTAGAATCAATTGACCCGCCCATACGGTCGTTATCACCAGTGGTTAATGTCACTTCAGTATCTTGGACAAAGCTCGGCTTTTTATTGACATAATTGATCATCCCGCCAGGTTCTCCACCACCGTATAACGCAGCAGCAGGACCTTTTAACACTTCAACTCGTTCAATATTAAATAACTGCGGTACGCCGAATCCCGAAAAAGGGTCGCCTCTTACACCGTCATAAAACACATTGCTGTCATCACGAAAACCACGAAAGGTCACTCCCGAGTAACTGTAAGTGCTTACCCCCGCAATAGAACGATATAAGTCGGTAATTTCACGTGCCGCTTGGTCAACAATCAACTGTTCATTCAGCACCTGCACCGATTGTGGTAAATCCATAATATCAGTTTCAACTTTGGCACCAACAGACGTAGAAGATTCACGATAAAAGGTCTGTGCCCGCCCCATGACAGTTATTTTCTCAATTGACTGATTCGAATTCACAGCCGATTCATTAGCACTGACACTCAACGCTGGTAATAGTAGGCTTAACACCCCAATATTCGTAACCTTCAAATGCATGACACTTTACCTAGTAACAATCTATCGCTATAAAATTGCGTGCAATATAGCACCAAATACTAATGACAACTATTCTCATTCAATAATTTACATTTGTGATATTTTGTTAATTATTATCCAGCACATAATATTGCTAGCATGAAGTCATTGCAGTAGGTTGAGCATGCAGCAGTAAATAACAGCCGTTGTTATTCTGTGCATTGGTGTGATAGTAAATTGAGGAGGTGTTAATTGGTCAAACATGCTATTGGCGACGTATAACCACCCTTTTCAAAATCAGATTATTGAAGTATAAACACACTAATTCGTTTGCAACACAAATGGTTAATAGCAATGATTTTATTGAAATTATTATAGATAATGACCTTCAATAGTCGTAAACAATAAACTGAGATATCAGCATATAAACACATTGTTCTCAATTGGCGCTAACATATATAGCCTAGCTAAATTCACCTAAACAGAGGTTCACATGACACAACAATGGATTACTATTACTCCTGACCAACCTTTTGCCGGATACCTGAGTTTACCTCCTACAGGCACAGGTCTAGGTCTGGTTTTACTTCAAGAAATTTGGGGAGTGAATGAACACATTCGTGCCGTTGCCGACAGCTATGCGCAAGCTGGTTTTGTGGTTTTCGCTCCTGACGTGTTCTGGCGACTCACTCCACGACTGGATTTAAACTATGATGACGCAGGTACCCAAAAAGCCTTTGAGTGTTACCAAACTCTGGATGCCGATCAGGCTGTTAGCGATGTTGTGACGGCAATTGATTTCCTTAAAACACGCCCAGAGGTCAATGGAAAAATCGGTATTATTGGCTACTGCCTTGGCGGTCAACTGGCCTATCGCAGTGCGGCTGCAAGTGCAGACATCAGCGCAGCTGTATGTTATTACGGTGGCGGTATTGCAAATTATTTAGATGTTGCGCCGCAGCTTAAGCAAGCGATTATGTTCCATCACGGTGCACATGACGAACATATTCCAGCCGATGATGTTGCTAAAATTAAAGCAACGTTTGCCCATAACACTCATGCACAATTTTTTGACTACCCTGCAGGACACGGTTTTAACTGTTGGGGACGTTCAGGAATGTATCATCAACCATCCGCGGCTTTAGCCCAGGGACGTTCACTGGCGTTTCTTGCCGAACAACTCTGCATTTAACCCCAAGCTGTCAGTAACATAAAAGGCCTCACATTGCTGTGAGGCCTTTTATTATAAAGAGGTGAGTTGGCCGATAAGCCGGGTCCTGTCGTGGACAGTTATTCATCTAGGCCTGCAATCGCTCACAGGCTCAAGCAACCTACCCGGTTCCAACGCGAGCAGCGCCATGCGGAACCCTATTTGGTCTTGCTTCGGGTAGAGTTTACCTTGCTACGGACTATTGCTAGCCGCACGGTGCGCTCTTACCGCACCCTTTCACCCTTACCATCTTAGCCGAGGCCAAAATGGCGGTCTCCTCTCTGTTGCACTTGTCGTCGGTTCACACCGCCCAGGCGTTACCTGGTACCCCGCTCTTTGAAGCCCGGACTTTCCTCCCCGTACTTACGTACGCGGCAACTGTCTGGCCAACTCGGCACGGATTATAGCCTAAGCAGCGCAACAAACCAATGCCAAAGCGACCAGCTTTTTATAAATCCAGTTCTAAACCATATTTATATAGGGCATTTTTCTTTAAACCATGAATTTGCCCAGCTATAGCTGCGGCTTTTTTAAGCGGTAATTCTTCACAAAGTAACTTTAATGTAGCAACTGCAACCGCTGGAATACCTTCTTCATCAGTTAATGTAAAGCCATGGCACATAATGACCATTTCGCCTTTTTGCTGATTATCATCGGCTTCAACCAGTGCCAATACTTCAGCAGCGGTACCCGATAAAAAAGTTTCGAAGGTTTTAGTGACTTCACGAGCCATCACTATTTGTCTATCTTCGCCTAACACCTCAACAATAGCAGCAAGGCTATAAAGAATACGGTGAGGAGATTCGTAAAATATCAGCGTACGAGGATCTTCTTTAAGAAATTCAAGCTTATCGATACGCGCTTTTTCTTTTGAAGGTAAAAAACCTTCAAAACTAAAGCGATCAGACGGTAACCCTGATGCACTTAGGGCGGTAATGGCGGCACAAGCGCCAGGCAGTGGCACGACTCTGTGGCCAGCTTGGCGAACATGATTAACTAAATGATAGCCGGGATCAGAAATTAATGGCGTACCCGCATCAGAAATAAGTGCGATTGATTTACCTTCATTTAACTGTTCAACTATCCATTGCGCTCGGTCACGTTCATTGTGATCATGTAATGCCGTTTTACGGGTTTCAATACCAAAGTGACTCAGCAGCCTTCCGCTATGGCGTGTGTCTTCGCAGGCGATTAAATCAACCTGTTGCAGCACCTCTATTGCCCGAGCGCTGATGTCGCCAAAATTACCAATTGGGGTGGGAACAATATACAGCGCGACCATTTGGTCCATAATTACCTCGATAATGAATCTACCTGAGTCTTTCGCCAAGCTTAAGAGCAGGTTAAACTAGTGACAGCATCTTACCAGAGTGAAGCCAAGTGTTAAAAAGACTGAATACTACAAAATTCGTGTGCGCGTTGATTTTCTCTGTATTGGTGGTCGGTTGTGCCACCAATAAACAGCAAGATAATATTGACGCAAGTGCATCGCTCGTTGCCGCTGAACATCCGGCTAAAGTTTATTTAGCCCAAGCAACGAATAGCAGTTTACCAGAAAAGCGTGATCGTTATTTATTACTCGCCGCTCACGCTTATATCAATGACGGAAACTTTAATTCCGCCGCTAAAGTATTAACCTCAATGCAGAAGTCGATGGTGACCGTTCCCTCGCTTCAAGCTGAGCACATATACTTGCGTGCGCGCATTGCAGAGAAAACCAATAGCAGCCAAGCTGCGCTGGATATATTACAGTATCCGCCTCATTGGCAGTTACCGCGTTGGCAAATGGCGAGTTATCACCAATTTAAAGCCAAGCTGTATAAGAATACTCAACAGCCAATTGATCAAGTTAAGCAATTAAGCCTGTTAAGTAATTACTTACCAAAATCTGAAACCTCTGCGATTAATAATGTCATTTGGAAGCTTCTACAGCCTTTACATGAAGAAACAGTGCAGTCGTTTATGCGCGATCAATCTAATCCGATTTTTGCGGGTTGGTTACAATTAACCTATATTGCTAAGCATTATGCGGTTGAACCAACTCAATTAGTGCGTTATTTAGGTGAATGGCAGCGTAATAACCCTAATCATCCTGCGGCGATGAAATTACCTGCAGATCTAGAACAGGCACTCAATGCTAAGCCTTTTAGACCGCAAAATATTGCGGTGTTATTACCATTAAGTGGTCCACGTGCTGTGGTTGCTGAGCCCATTCGTCAGGGGTTAATGTCAAGTTACCTGTCTGACTATGACGCCAATGTATCAATTAACTTTTATGATACTCAGCAAGGTGTTGCTGCCGCTTATCAACAAGCCGTTGCCAAGGGAGCGGAATTTATCATTGGGCCATTATTACCCAATGAAGTTGAAGAATTACAGAAAGTAAATGATAAACAAAAAACCACTATTCCTCAGCTGTATTTGAATCAAACAGACACCTTTACACCACAACCAAATCTGTTTTATTTTTCATTGTCACCCGCGCAAGAAGCCAGTGATGCAGCACGAAAAATGTTTAATGATGGCGTCAAACTGCCATTGCTTTTAGCCAGTAATGACCCGATTGGTAAACGTATGGCCGACAGTTTTCAACAAACATGGCTGACATTAACCAGTAACGATGCCGAAGTGTATTTCTATGATGCTGGCGACCAAATGAAGTTGACCGTTCAAGAAGCATTGGGCGTAAAAGATAGCCAAGCACGTATTAGTAGAATGCGCGATTTATTAGGCAGTCGCTTAGAATCAGATTTTCGTTCTCGCCAAGATATTGATGCGATTTACATGATTTCTGGTTCACAAGATTTAGCCCTGCTAAAACCCTTCTTAGACGTTAACTTTAGTGTGTTCTCTGAACCGGTGACCTTGTATACCACTAGCCGGAGCCGCCTTGAAAGTGAGTCAGCACAATCGGCACAAGAGTTAAATAACTTGATCATTAGTGATGTTCCTTGGCTAATGCAATCGAATAGCGAAACTCAAATGGTGTCAGAACTGTGGAGTGGTTGGAATAATAGCCAAAAACGCTTGTATGTCATGGGGTTTGACGCACTTGAGTTGGTTAATCGTTTAGCGCAAATGCGTGCGTTCCCTGGCTATCAATTTATGGGGCGTAGCGGCGCATTATCAGTGAAACCTAATGGCGTGATTGAGCGTCAATTGTCTTGGGGTAAATATACTCAAGGAAAATTAACACCACTATGAACAGCGGACAATTAGCTGAGCAACGTGCACGAACTTATCTTGAACAACAAGGTCTGATATTTGTTGCCGCTAATGTCCGCTATCCATTTGGTGAAATAGATTTGATTATGCGCCAGCAAGATGTATGGGTGTTTGTGGAAGTCAAATTTAGAGCGTCAAATCAGTTTGGTGGCGCCTTAAATGCACTTACAAATAAGCAAATCACCCGGATAAGATTAGCCGCGGATCATTATTTACAAAGACAAAAATTGAATCCACCTTGTCGCTTTGATGTCATTGCGATGAATATTGATGAAATAAACTGGCTACAAGGCTGTTTTTAAGCGGCAATTGATTACCATAACCTTGATTTATGGCATCATAGAGTCAAATCACCAAGTCTTACTGATGAGCGATATTAAAAAGGCCAATCAGAGACATACGTAGACATAATTTAGCGTAAGGATTGTTGCATGTTAGAACGTATTAAAGATAGTTTCACCGAATCGATTCAAACTAAGATTGATGCTGCTGAAGCATTGCCAGAATCGATTGAAAAAGCGGCCGAGATGATGGTGCAATGTCTACTTGGCGGTAATAAAATTCTGTCATGTGGTAATGGCGGCAGTGCTGGCGATGCTCAACACTTCTCAGCTGAATTATTAAACCGTTATGAAATTGAACGTCCACCTCTACCGGCTATTGCATTAAGCTGTGACACGTCAACCATTACGGCTATCGCCAACGATTATAGCTACGATGAAATTTTCTCGAAGCAAATTTTAGCTTTAGGACAACCTGGTGATATTTTATTAGCGATTTCTACCAGTGGTAACTCAGGTAACATTATTAAAGCCATGGAAGCAGCATTAAGCCGTGACATGACAATTGTTGCATTAACTGGTAAAGACGGCGGCGCAATGGCAGGTTTAATGAGCGCTGGTGATGTAGAAATCCGTGTACCGTCAAACGTGACAGCACGTATTCAGGAAGTTCATTTACTGGTTATTCATTGTTTATGCGATAACATCGATCGCACCTTGTTCCCACAGGACGAACAAGCATGATAAGAGGGTTACTCATCATCTCGATCCTTGCGATGTTGCAGGGATGTGCTGGTGCGGTCATGGTTGGCGCCGTTAGCGGTGCCAAGATGGCAAACGATGAGCGCAGCATGGGCACGCAAATCAGCGATACCAATGCTGACTTTGTTATTGCCAGCGCATTATCAAAACATGATGACCTCAACAATCAAACCCATATCGCTGCCATTGTGATGAACAAAAATGTATTGATGATAGGCCAAGCGCCTAATTCAATGCTGCGCGATAAAGCCGTTAAAGTCGTACAAGATTTACAAATTGGCGGCAAAATACATAATCAAATCCGTATTGGCACACCAACCTCATTTACCACTCGCAGCAATGACACTTGGGTCACCACCAAAGTAAAAGGCCGCATGCTGAATGAGAAGTCGCTCGATATTACTCGCATTAAAGTCATTACCGAAAACGGCGAAGTGTTTTTGCTTGGGTTAATTGACCGCAAACAAGCTGATTTAGCCGTTGATATCGCTCGAAATACAGCTGGTGTTCGCAAAGTGATTAAGGTTTTTGAATACACTGAATCTTAATCCTGCTGTAGCTAACAACTTATCGCGATTTAAAAAATTCATCCTGCATTTTGCTCGATGAATTTTTTTTGCGATCTTTTGGCTTGTATCCAAGGGATAACCAGTGACGGTAACACAATAAAACTAGCGCCTAACCAACTTAGTCCATCAAGCCATTCGTCAAAAAATACCCAGCCCAAGAAAA
This sequence comes from Shewanella sp. SG44-6, assembly GCF_014164185.1. Lineage (NCBI taxonomy): Bacteria > Pseudomonadati > Pseudomonadota > Gammaproteobacteria > Alteromonadales > Shewanellaceae > Shewanella > Shewanella sp. SG44-6. Next base: position 32,082 of record NZ_JACJER010000041.1, read on the forward strand.
CACAGAACAACAAACCTGTATATTCTGCCACCACAATTTGACTGGCTTGCGCTTGACGATACGCTAAGGCACAAAACCACTGGTATGCGAGTAAAAATACGTTACTTAACACTGCGATGACCACTAAAGAAACACTTATTCCCTCTATGCCTTGTACTAAGGCCATCACAAAAACTAACGGCATGCTAAGTAAATTATAAAGCATTAGCGTAACGATTGGACTTTCTGTACTAGGTAACTTGCGCAGTGCCAACTGGTTAATCGCAAACGTAAATGCTGAAATTAATACTGCAATACCAAACCAGTTAATTTCACTTGGGCGCAGTAAAATAATAATGCCAATAAACCCCAAAATAGCCGCTAACCAATGCGCTGCAGTAACGGTTTCTTTCAAAAACAAAAATCCCATTAATACAATCATTAATGGCGCTGAGTAAAATAACGAACTCACTGTAGCAATCGGTAGCGCAATTAAGCCCATAACTAAACATACAGCGCCAATAGCGCCGGTATTAGCCCGCACTAAATGCACCTTTACGTGGCGGCTGGTTGGTTTGTTAGCCGCCAACCACAAAGGCAGCAACATGATTACTGATGTTAACTGTCTAATTAACAGAAATGTTGCAGCGCTACTGCCCTCTGGAAGCCATTTTATAGACACATCATACATAGCGCTAAAAAGGTTACCGACGACCAATAACATCATGCCGATGGCGATTGTGGATTTCATTGTACTTACAACCTAAGAATCAATAATTGGCTGCATCATATCCTTAGCAATTTATATCGAATAATGATGTTTTTAATCAATGCATGAGTTAAATTCATATATAGTAAATTTTAATAAAATAAACTCATATTTAAGGTGCATATGCGCAAACTTCCACCACTGAGGGCACTACAAATATTTGAAGCGGCAGCAAGGCATGCGCACTTTTCTCGGGCGGCAACTGAGCTTTGTATTACTCAAAGTGCGGTATCGCATCAAGTGAGGCTGCTTGAAGCTCATTTTGGTGAACGATTATTTAGCCGCGAAGGCAGGCAACTCTGTTTAACCAGTAAAGGCAGTGTGCTTTATCATGAGCTAGAACGAATATTTAATGAGCTGAATGATTTAAGCATGCAAATCACTGGAGACAGTAATGATCAACTCCGTTTAGCGGTATACAGTTCATTTGCCATTAAGTGGCTCATTCCTCGCTTAAGCGATTTCCATCGATTGCATCCACAAATTAAAATTCGCCTAGATATGATCACCGACGACCCACTGATGAGTGATAGTGTGGCTGATATGTTTATTACTGGCCAAAGTGGCCAACCCGGTTATGTGCATCGCATGTTACACCAAGAGAGACTGATCCCAGTGATTTGTCCTGGGCTGCTCAATACCGACCTCTCGGCGCTGAGTGTATTACGTCAGCATGCATTACTTACCGTTGACGAAGGGCCAATAGGCTTCGATTGGGAGCGCTGGTTATCCGTTAATGACATCAGCATAGCCGCGACACAACAACAGCATGTATTTAGCCATGTGTTGTTAGCCATTGAAGCGGCAATTGCCGGTCAGGGTATCGCGCTAGCGTCAGATTTTATGGTAGAGCGAGATATTAGTAAGGGAGCATTAGTCGCGCTTAACTTACCCGCTATGTTGACTGGCTTTGAATTCAATTTTAGCTGTAAACAACGACGTTTAAAGGAACCTGCTATCGCTGCGTTTGTGCAATGGTTAACCAAAAAATAAGCCAGCAATTTGCTGGCTTTTCAGTAACAATAGCTAAAGTTTTACTTACACGATAAGGCCAATTTTTTCGTAGACTTTTTTAATGGTCACTTCTGCACGCGCTTGGGCTTTTTCAGCACCTTCCGCCATCACTTGGCTTAGGAATGCATGATCGGCGCGGAACTCTTTAAAGCGAGCTTGTAATGGCTCTAACATACCAACAACCGCTTCACCGGTAGCCACTTTTAAATGGCCATACATTTTGCCTTCAAATTCTGCTTCTAAAGATGCAATTGACTGCCCTGTACAACCTGACATTAAACTCAGTAGATTAGACACACCCGGCTTTTGTTCGATATCAAAACGCACCACTGGCGGCTCTTCACTATCAGTCATGGCTTTTTTAACTTTCTTTAAAATCGCTTTAGGATCTTCAAGTAAACCAATAACGTTATTGCGGTTGTCATCTGATTTGGACATTTTCTTTAGTGGGTCTTGCAGTGACATGACCTTAGCACCATGCTCAGGAATAAACGGCTCAGGAATAGTAAACGTGTCGCCATAAGCATTGTTAAAACGAGTGGCAATATCGCGAGTCAATTCTAAGTGCTGCTTCTGATCTTGACCAACTGGGATTTCATTAGCTTGATACAGCAAAATATCTGCCGCCATGAGCACAGGATAACCATATAGCCCAACGTTAATGTTATTAGCATGCTTTAAAGACTTATCTTTAAACTGGGTCATGCGGTTTAACTCACCCATTTGGGTGTAACAGTTTAATACCCAACCAAGTTGAGTATGCTGCGGCACTTGCGACTGAATAAATACGGTGCTTTTTTTAGGGTCAACACCACACGCAAGGTACAAGGCTAATGTATCTAAACAGGCTTCACGGAGTAACTTAGGATCTTGACGAACCGTGATGGCATGTAAATCAACAACACAATATAGGCAATCATGACTATCTTGCATGGCAACCCATTGACGAAGTGCGCCCATATAATTACCTATGGTTAATTCGCCTGATGGCTGCGCACCGCTGAGTACTATGGGTTTAGTCATGTGTTTTATTGCTCCAGATTATCTTTTTGAAAATTAAAATTATTATGAAAGTAAGTATTGCTCTATATCAGCAAAATTTTCGCATACCGCATGGGGATGACTTAGGCCGATATCTTCGCCGTAGTTGTAGCCATAGGTCAAGCCAATAGACATAACATTGGCAGCTTTAGCTGCTAAAATATCATTCTTTGAATCACCAATCATCAGTAATTGCGACTCATCCAATTGCCACTGTCCAAGCAAATGCTGCAACGGCATAGGATCCGGCTTCATTTTGGCTAATGAATCGCCGCCGAGCACTTCGCTAAACACATCATCGAGGCCAAAAGCACTTAATATCGGCAAGGTAAAACGATAAGGTTTATTGGTGACGATAGCCAGTTTAAAACCAGCTTGTTTTAGCTTTTGTAACGTAGTGATCACCCCAGAGTACAAACGACTATGCGTATGTAAATGCTCACTATAGTAAAGCATAAATAGTGGCATCGTTTTCTCAAGTAATGCCTGTAGCTCAGGAGTATTTTCTGCCATGCCAGAGGCATAACTTAATGCACGTTGCATTAATACACGCGCACCATTTCCGACCCAACTCAGCACCAGCGCTTCTGTTACGGGTGGATATTGGCATTGTGCTAATGTGGCATTGGTGGCAGCAGCTAAATCAGGCACACTGTCGATTAATGTACCATCTAAATCAAAAGCGATAGCGCTAATGTTTGACCATTGCATCATGTTAAGTCCTAATAATACGAAAAGACGTTATGATACCGTAGCAAGTTCTGCACGCATTTGATCAATAACAACTTTATAATCTGGTTGATTAAAAATTGCCGAACCCGCGACAAACATATCTGCACCGGCAGCCGCGATTTCAGCAATATTGTCGACCTTTACGCCACCATCGACTTCTAAACGAATATCAAACCCACTCGCATCTATGAGTGCACGAACTTGGCGAAGTTTGTCTAATGTATGCGGAATAAATGACTGACCACCGAAACCTGGGTTAACCGACATCAATAAAATGACATCAAGTTTGTCCATAACGTGATCTAAATAATGCAATGGTGTGCCGGGATTTAAGACTAAACCAGCTTTGCAGCCAGATTCTTTAATAAGCTGTAAGGTACGATCAACATGCTCTGAAGCTTCTGGGTGAAAAGTAATAATTGAAGCGCCAGCTTTAGCAAAGTCAGGAATAATACGATCGACGGGTTTTACCATTAAATGTACATCAATATCTGCAGTGATGCCGTAATTACGCAGTGCAGTACATACCATAGGGCCAATGGTTAAATTAGGAACATAGTGATTGTCCATTACGTCAAAGTGAACAACATCCGACCCCGCATCTAATACGGCTTTAACATCATCACCTAAACGGGCAAAATCGGCGGACAAAATTGATGGTGCAATTAAAAATGGGCGCATAATCTTCTCTATTGGCAGATCAAAGTGTCGACATTTTACCCTTTGCAGCCGCAACCCTCTAGTCTCACGCGAGAAATAACCACTCTGAAACTGGAATTTAGTCGAAAATGCCAACATTGGTCAACTTTGTTATTTTTTAAACAGAAACCAGTGTTCAATAACTAAGCTATTTTGCTATAATGCGAAAATGTTGTTATGTTTATGATCCAATATAAGATCTTACATCTGTTGTAGTATTAATCGATTTTACACCACGGATAGGGCAAAATTTATGCTTAAGTACTTAATACGCAAGCTTTCTGGTCGTGATGGCAAATTATTGTCAATACAGATTTTTGCTGTTTTTGCGA